>CAPZYV010000045.1 GCA_948750805.1 uncultured Bacilli bacterium
GAAAAAAAAGACAGGATAATATACAAGTAAAATGGTATTCAATTAAAGAAGACTTAGAAATAATTACAAAATTAAGAATTACCAGTTAATCATTATTTGCAAAAGTTATTAAAAATAGTTCTTTTTTTTTTGCTTTTGTGGTAAAGTTATAATAGTGATGAAATATGAAAAAAATAGTTATTTTTGGTGGAGGCTCAGGCCTTTCACAAATGTTAAAAGGATTAAAACTATTTCCTATAGATATAACAGCAGTAGTGTCAGTATCTGATAATGGTGGCTCAACTTTAAGACTGAGAAAAGATTTTAATATACCAGCAGTTGGAGATATATCTAAAGTTATGCTAGCCATGAGTAATATCGATGAAGATATTATAAATTTAATGAATTACAGATTTAGCGCCTCAAAGACTCTAGGGAACCATTCTATAAAAAATTTATTATTAACCGCTCTTTTAGAACAAAAAGGAGATTTTGCACATGCGCTACCAGTTTTTACAAAACTATTAGATATTAAAGGAGAAATTTTACCAATTACTGAAGAAAACGCTGAACTAGTTGGCATTACCAAAGACGGAAAAAAAGTTTATGGAGAAACAAATATTACCAAAACTAAAAAGAAAATTGAAAAAGTTACTTATGACCATGAAATAAAAGTTAACTCTAACGTATTAAGAGCTATAGAAGAAGCTGATTTAATAATTTTTTCATCAGGAAGCTTATTAACAAGTATTATTCCAAATATTATAATTAAAGATGTAGTTAAAGTGATAAAAAGAAGTAAAGCACCAAAATTATATATATGCAATTTAGTAACACAGCCTGGAGAAACAGACAATTATCAGGTTAGTGACCACATAAAAGTTTTAAATAGTTATTTGGGAGATAATACAATTAATATGGTTTTAGCTAACGATAAAGAGATTCCAAGAGAATTAGTAGAAAAATATGCTAATAAAGAACAAAAAGACCCAGTTAAATTAGATGAACAAACATTGAAGAAAATGAAAGTTAAAGTTATAAAAGATAAAATTTACACTATTGAAGATGGAGTTTTAAGACATGATACATTAAAAACTGCTTATTTAGTATTTTCTATATTAATGGAGAAAAATTAAATGACATATACTACTAAAGTAAAAGAAGAAATTGTCAAAAATGAAATTGGCGAAAACGAAAAGATATGTGAATTATCAGCTTTTATAAAATTTGCTGCTGAAACAAAAAATGATATTATAACAATAACTCTGGAAAATGCTAGTGTAACTCGAAGGATATATAAGCATTTAAAGCAAATATTCAACATTCAACCAAAAATAGTTATTAGAAATCAAAAAAGATTTAGAGTTAAGCAAATATATATTATTGAAATAAATGATAAAGTAGAATATATTTTAAAGTTTTTAAATGTATTAGAAAACCATAAAAAAATCTTACCTAATGAGTTTTTTCTTACAAATAAAGAAGAGAAAATAGCATATTTACAAGGGGCATTTTTAGCTTCGGGCACAATTAGTGACCCAGCATCAAGTGGATATCACTTAGAAATTGTAACAGAAATGAACCGTGAAGCTATATTTTTAACTAATCTATTTCAGGATTTAGAAATCAAGGCCAAGCATTTAAAAAGAAATTCAAAATATATGGTATATATCAAAAATGCAGAAGTAATAAGTGATATAATTAGGATGTTTAAAGCGACTAATTCCTATTTCTATTTCGAAGATATTAGAATTTATCGCGACCATAAAAATATGGTAAATCGTTTAAATAATTGTGAAATTGCTAATCAAGAAAAGACAATTAATACAGGAATGAGACAATTAGAAGAAATTAGCTACTTAAAAAGTCAAGATTTATATAGCCTATTGGATGATACAACAAAAATAGTTTTAGAATATCGTGAAAAGTATCCTGAAGCATCATTAAAAGAGTTGGCTGATATCATAAGTATGGAAACAGATTATATAATTGGTAAAAGTGGAGTTAACCATCACTTCATAAAAATTAAAAATTTAATAAAAAAACATAAAGAAAAAGATAATTAAATTATCTCATCTATTAAACCATAATCTAAAGCTTCATTTGCACTCATATAATTATCTCTTTCACAATCATTAGTTACCTTTTGAAGACTTTGTCCAGTGTTAGAAGCTAAAATCTCATTTAGCTTCTTTTTAATTTTTAAAATATGTTCTGCGGCTATTTGAATATCTGTCGCTTGACCATTTGCTCCACCAAGAACTTGATGAATCATAACTTCTGCATTTTTAAGAGCGAAGCGTTTACCTTTAGTACCACTTGATAATAAAAAAGCACCCATAGAAGCAGCCATACCCACAACTATTGTTCTAACATCACTAGCAATATAATTTATCGTATCATAAATAGCAAGTCCACTAGTTACAGACCCTCCTGGACTATTAATATAAAGATATATATCTTCATGGTTTTGAGCATCTAAGTACAATAGCTCACTTACGATAATACTTGCAACATTATCATTTATTTCGCCACTCAAAAAAATAATTCTATCTTTTAGTAATCTCGAGTAAAGGTCGTAAGCATATTCTTTATTACTACTTCGTTCAATAACTGTTGGTACAATATTCATAAATTTTTTCACCTATAAAATATATAGTACCAAAATAAAAAAATTATTCAAATATTTGTGACAAAAACCTAAAATTATGGTAATATATAATAGAATATGGGGAATAGATATGGAACTAGTAACAATTAATTATGATAAAAATAAAAGTATGAAGGTACCAAAAGGCACTACATATTTAGAAGTAAGCAAAAATTCTATATATAAGGACACCGCTTTAGGTGTTAAAAAAAATAATGAAATTTTATCTTTAAGCGAGAAAATTACTGAGGATAGTAATATTGAATTTTTTGATTGCAATTCATTAGATGGAACCAAAATATATAAAGCTGCTATTAAATTTATCTTTGAAGTTGCCTTAAAAACAAAATATCCTAAATCAGAAATATATTATTTACATAGCGTACCAGGTGGAATGTTAGGAGAAATAAAAAGTGACCGAAATTTAACTGTTGAAGATATTTCTCAAGTCAAAGCTGAAATGGCTCGCATAGTAGATAATGATGAAAAATTTATAAAATACAACATTTTAAATAAAGAGGCCATTGAGTTTTATAATTCTGCCTTATCACCTGAAAAAGCAGATAATATTCAAATATATGACAACATATTAACCATATACAAATTAAGAAATTATTTAAATTATTTTTATGTTTCTATGCCATATAGTACTAGATACATAAAGCAATATGAACTAAGATACTTAGGAAATAATCGCATTATAATAACATATCCAAATAATCAAAATAATGGTAAAATGCCTGAATATGTTCATCATGAAAATATAATAAAGTCTTTTTATGAAGGTCAGTCTTGGCTTAGAAGATTAAATACACCATACATATCCAATTTAAATAAACTTGTAAGTGAATCGAAAATAAAAGGATTTATCGAATCATGCGAGCTTCATTTTAATGACCAAATCAAAAAAGCTTGTGATGAAATTATTAGAAGTAACGAACGAAGATTTATAATGATAGCAGGACCTTCAAGTAGTGGTAAAACAACTACAACCAGAGTATTAGGAGCGTACTTAAGAAGTAAAGGTTATGACCCAATTTGTATATCAACAGATGATTATTTTGTAGAAAGAGTAGAGACGCCTAAAGATGAAGCTGGAAATTATGATTATGAGTGTTTAAATGCTGTTGATATAAAATTATTAAATGAACAATTAACTAATTTATTAAAAGGCGAAGAAGTAAATGTTCCATCATACAACTTTATAACTGGTAAAAAAGAATATAATAATCATGTTATAAAGCTTCAAGAAAATAGCATAATATTAATAGAAGGTTTACATTGTTTAAACGAAGATTTAACACCATTTATTCCTGAAAAGTATAAATATAAAATATATTTAAGTCCTTTTATACCATTAAATATTGATAAACATAATTACATATCAACTTTGGATTTAAGACTTATTAGAAGAATGATAAGAGATAATAGAACTAGAGGACATAGTATCGAAAGCACTATAAAAAATTGGCAAAGTGTACGTAATGGTGAAGAAAAATATATTTTTCCATATACTCATCAAGCTGATATAATAATTAATACAGCATTGCCATATGAATTAGGAGTTTTAAAAGTATTTATTGACCCACTATTATTAAATGTAAAAAATGATTCACCATATTATGAAGAAGCTAAAAGATTAGTAAAATTTTTACGTAGCTTTTATCCTATAAGTAGTGAATATGTTAGTAGAAATAGTATTTTAAGAGAATTTATTGGAGGAAATAATAATGATTAAGGTAGCAATTAATGGATTTGGACGGATAGGACGATTAGCATTTAGACAAATAATAACAGCAACTGATTTTGATATTGTTGCTATAAATGATACGAGTGATGCTCGTGATTTAGCCTACTTAGTTAAATATGATACAGTTCATAAATCTTTCCATGAAGATTTAATAAAAGCGGAAAATGATGAAATAATAATAAATAACAGTAAAAGAATTAAAGTCTTTAAAGAAATGGACCCTGAAAACTTACCATGGAAAGATTTAGATGTTGATTTAGTTTTAGAGTGCACAGGTAAATTCACCAAATATGAAGATGCCTATAAACATATTAAAGCAGGAGCAAAAAAAATATTAATTTCTGCACCATCAAGTTCTGAAAATGTAAAAACAGTTGTATATAATGTAAACCATAATATATTAGATGGAACAGAAGAAATTGTTTCAGCATCAAGTTGTACAACTAATTGTTTAGCACCAGTCGTAAATTTAATTGAACATTATATAGGTATTGAATCTGGTTTTATGACTACAATTCACGCATACACCAATGACCAGGCAACGTTAGATATTTCTCATAAAAAAGGGATTATGTCACGTAGAGGTCGAGCTTGTGCGGGAAATATAATCCCAACATCCACAGGTGCTGCTTCTTCAATAGGTAAAGTTATACCGAGTTTAAGTGGCAAATTAGATGGTGGAGCATATCGAGTACCAGTTTTAGATGGCTCTTTAGTAGAATTTACCTTTGTTCCTAAAAGACCAACCTCTATCGATGAAATAAATAAAATATTTGAAGTAAACCAAAATGAAACTATAAAAATAACATATGACCCTATTGTATCAAGTGATATTGTAGGTAAAAAATTAGGTTCTCTAGTAGATGGCTTACTCACCAGTCTAAATAATAACCAAATCAAAGTTGTAGCATGGTATGATAATGAATATGGTTATACTGCTCAAATGTTAAGAACTGCCAAAGCAATGTTTAACAAGTAAGGAATAAAGCAAAACTTTAACGATAAATTATTGTTTTGTTTTTTTAAATGTGATATTATTAATATAAGATAAAGGGAGTAGGTAGTGTGGCTAATTTAGATACACATTTCAAAATTGACTATAATAATGCTCTTAGTAAAGAAAAAGCTATATTTCAAGGCCATAAGTATCGTATAACTATTTTAAGTGAAAGATTAATACGCTTTGAATATGATGAAAACGGAGTATTTTTTGACCATCCAACTGAATTTGCCAGATTCCGTAATTTTGATGTACCTAAATTTCAAGTCGAAGAAAATGATACTACCTTAGTTATTCAATCTAAATATTTTGTAATTCAATATATCAAAGATAAACCATTTATCGGGCCTAAATATGCCCCTGACCAATATTTAAAAGTTGGATTAATGAATAGTGATAAAATATGGTATTTTAATCATCCTGAAGTTCGAAATTTTGGTGGAACAAAGTCATCATTAGATAATGGTATAAAATCTCCATTTGAAAAAGGGTTATATTCTACAGATGGTTTTGCTTCCTTTGATGATTCCAAAAGCTTAGTATTTATGGAAGATGGCTTTATGGTTAAACCAAATAAACCTCGAATTGATACTTATCTTTTTATTTATAGACGTGATTTTGGTTTGTGTTTAAAAGATTATTTTACATTAACTGGTTATCCACCTTTAATTCCAAGATATGCTTTAGGTATTTGGTGGAATAGAGATGTCATATATTCTTTTAACGACACAAAAAAACTTTTAAAAGCCTTTAATAGTCATGAAATACCATTATCAGTATTATTATTAAATGAATTTTGGCATTTAAAAGACAAGAGAGATTTAAATAAACATAAAACCGGATTTACTTTTTCACCAGAATTATTTCCTAATCCCTTTGAATTTACCAGCTATATGCACGAAAGAGGAGTAAAAGTAGGTCTTAATATTGACCCTGTTGAAGGAATAGGAAGCGAAGAAGAAAAGTTTAGGTCTATTACCACTAATCTAGGTTTATTAAACACTAGCAATATCCCTTTTAATATTTTTGATAAAACTTTCATTAGCATTTACTTTAATGAATTAATTAAGCCATTAGATAGTTTAGGAATAGATTTTTATTGGTTAGATTATAAATATGATTTAGATAGTTTGAAAGCTTTAAATCATTATCATTTTTTAAATTATAGTAAGGATATGCGTTATAGACCTATGCTTTTTTCGCGAAATAGTCTAGTCGCATCTCACTTAAATGGTGTTCATTATTCCGGAACAACATCTGTAGGTTTTGATACTTTAGATTATTTACCAGCATTTAATTCAAATGCTAGCAACATCGGAGTTTCATGGTGGAGTCACGATATTGGAGGTTTTAAAGGAGGAATGGAGGACCCAGAACTATATATACGTTATGTAGAGCTAGGCACTTTTAGTCCTATATTTAGATTTGCAAGTGAAAGAGGCCATTATTATAAAAGAGAACCATGGGAATGGGATATTAAAACCTATACTATCGCCAAAGAATACTGTAATTTAAGACATCGTCTCATACCATATCTTTACACAGAAAATTATAAATATCACAAAACCGGATTGCCACTTGTAGAGCCTCTATATTATAGTTATCCAGAAATTAAAGATGAACCAGCTTATAAAAATGAATATTATTTTGGCACAGAGCTATTAGTTAAACCTATTACCAAGCGTGAAGACCCTATTATGAATAGGTGTGTAGAACAAATATTTTTACCTAAAGGTCTATGGTATGATTTTAAAACTGGTAAAAAATTTCCAGGCAATAAGCGATACGTTGCATTTTATAAAGACGAAGATTATCCTGTATTTGCCAAAAGTGGTTCTATTATTCCTCTTGCCATATTACCCAAAAATATCAACGACACTAATCCACCAGAAAGTATGGAAATCCATGTTTTTCCAGGACGTAGTAATATTTATAAACTTTATGAAGATGATGGGGTATCACGCCTTAATGAAGAAGGATACTATATAGTAACAGCTATTGATTATAACTATCTAGCTAACAATTATACTTTAATTATTAGACCTATAGAAGGCAAATCAGGTATTATTCCTAAAACACGTAATTATAAAGTAAGATTTAGAAATACTAGAGAAGCTGAAGATGTCCAAGTTTATGTTAATGGAACTTTAGTAGCTGCTGAAAGTTTTGCTGAAGAAAATGATTTTATCGTCGATGTTAAAAACGTACCTACTACTAGTCAATTAACAATTAATTGCAAAGGTAAAGATATTGAAATAGACGCAATAAGACTTATTAATGAAGATATTAATTCTATTATTAGTGATGCTAAAATAAAAACTAATTTAAAAGAAAGTATTGCAGCCATTATCTTTAGTAATTTAGAAATAAATAAAAAACGTATCGAAATTAGAAAACTACGTCAAAAAGGATTAAGTAGTGTTTTCATAAGAAT
>CAPZYV010000046.1:0-4058 GCA_948750805.1 uncultured Bacilli bacterium
TTTTTATTTACCTTTTGCGCTAGTTGTTCTAACACAATTTATAGTAAATTTTTATAGTTTAGGAAAAATAAGATTTTTATGTTATTTAGCTGTTTTAATATTTTTTATTTTCTTTTATCTTATAAACGGTTTAATAATCTTAATTAAAGGACATATTTATTATGATAAATTATTTATGTTTGATTTAGAAAGTACAATAAAAATTTAAATTATAAATTCTTTACTTTTTATCTTTAATCAGTTAAAATATTGGGTAAATAAGAGGTAATTATGGCATATAGTGAAGAAATTAAAAATAAAGTTCTTGTTAGTTTAGCTAATAATATTGATATTAAAGATATAGCAAGTAAATTGAATATTTCCATCTCAACAATCTATCGATGGAAAAAAGAAAATGTTGATGAAATAGCAATCATAAAAGTATCGCTTAAATTAAGAGAATTAATTAAAAGTGGCAACTATTTAGAAGCTTTCGAATTAGCATCCGAAGAAAGATTTAAAAAAGATTTTCTAGTTCAAAGTCAAAGAATAACATGCTTAATTAAATTAGGAAGAGTAAAAGAAGCTTTAGAGTTAGCATCCAAAGAAAGATTTAAAAACTATTTTCCAATTCAAAGTCAAAGAATAACATGCTTAATTAATTTAGGAAGAGTAAAAGAAGCTTTAGAATTAACATCCGAAGATAGACTTAAAGATAACTTTCAAATTCAAAGTCAAAGAATAACATGCTTAATTAAGTTAGGAAGAGTAAAAGAAGCTTTGGAATTAACATCCGAAGAAAGATTTAAAAATGTTTTTCCAATTCAAAGTCAAAAAATAACATGCTTAATTAAGTTAGGAAGAGTAAAAGAAGCTTTGGAATTAACATCCGAAGAAAGATTTAAAAATGTTTTTCCAATTCAAAGTCAAAAAATAACATGCTTAATTAAGTTAGGAAGAGTAAAAGAAGCTTTCGAATTAGCATCTGAAGAAAGATTTAAAAATTATCTTCCAATTCAAAATCAAAGAAAAATATGCTTAGATATATTAAAAAAAGAAAAAAAATGCGATGAAGCTAGTTTTGATTCTATATTTTTTAATTTAATTAATAAGCGTCTTGATTTAGCTTTTAAATTATTAAATAAATATTTAAAAAATATTAATGGTTCTGTTTTTGAATTTTTAATCATTGATTTAATAAAGTTAAGTGTACTTATAGGAGACTGTTTTACTACTCCGATGAGTATTTTAAGTTTAATTAGTAGAAATGAATATGTTTTTAATATTAATGTATATATTGCATATTTTTATAAAGCTTTAGAAGCGGGAGAAATACAAGAAGCAAAAATATATTTAGATATAATTAAAAGTGGAGGAAAACTAACAACATTAGATGAAAAGGTAGTTTTCGAATTAAATGAAGAGTTAGAAAAAGCAAAATTGAGATTACCATCATTTGTAGAAGATATTATAAGGGAAGTAAGAGAAAAACAGGAGCCTATTTTGTTACCTTTAATGAGTAATGCTCTTACTAATAAAGTAAAAGTTTTTATTTTGAAAAGTAATGATATTAAACCATATATTATAGATGTTGATGGAAATAGAAGATTAGTTCTAAGATACAATGCTCCATATAAATTCATAGATATTAAAGGCTTAGAAGCAAAACAAAAAGAATTTTATTATAAAAGTGACTACGAACAATCTATTAAAATTGGTTTGGAAATTTTAAGATATGTTAATCGTTATAATTCTTATGCCTATATTGGTTTAGCTTATTATGAATTAGGAAATTTAGAACAAGCGATTATGTATTTAAAAATAACTACTTACTTAGACAGTTCTTTAAATAACTTTAAAGAACTTATCAATCAATTAGAAAAAGAACAAGAAAGAAAAATTGCAAATTATAACCCTAATGTTGAATTTGATGAAACTGAATTTAGTAGTAATAATTATTATGGTTTAACAGATATGGAAGGCATATTTATAATGGTTTTAGAAGAGAATATACCTATTGATAATGCTTGTCAAGCCTTTAGATTAAACCCTTATAATACTATATTAGCAAAAATATTGCTTGCTCGGGAATATTATGCGGAAGGTATGGACTTTTTAGCTGAAAGAATTATTAAAGAAGTTAGTGCGTCTCCAATTAAAAATGAACTTATACAAAAAGTTTTAGAAGAAACGATACGTAATAAAAAATTATATCGTAATAAAGGTAGTATTCTTGCTCGTTTGAAAGAATCATAATATGATATTAAATGTAAGTGGTAGAACGGATATTGTCGCTTTTTATTCTAAATGGTTTATTAATCGTTATAATGAAGGTTTTGTTGATGTTAGAAATCCAATCAATCCAAAACTCGTTAGTAGAATATATTTTAATGATGTTGATTTAATTGTTTTTTGTACTAAGAATCCTCACCCGATAATTGATTTTTTACCTAATATAAAAAAACCAATATTATTTCATATAACTTTAACTTCTTATAAAAAAGATATTGAGCCTAATGTATTATTAAAAAAAGTTATACTAGAAGATATAAAAAAGATATCTAATATTATAGGAAAAGAAAATGTTTTTGTTAGATATGACCCTATTTTTTTAAGTGATAAATATAATTTAGAATATCATATTAAAGCATTTGAAAAAATTTGTACTATTTTAGAAGGATACGTAAGTAATATAATAATTTCATTTATAGATGACTATAAAAATGTTCGAAAAAATATGAATGTTTTAAAAATTAAAAATTTTACAGATGATGATTTTAAAATAATAGGGATAACTTTTAGTAGAATTGCAAGAAGACACTTTATGACCGTGCAAACTTGTAGTGAGTATAATAACTTGGGGGAATATGGTTTTAAAATAAATGATTGTGTATCAAGGGATTTAGCCTTTAAAAAAACAGGTAAAAATTTTCCAAAATGGAAATCTCGTAATAATGAAAATTGTAATTGTGTTTCAATGGTAGACATAGGTAGTTATAATACTTGTAATCATTTATGTAAATATTGTTATGCTAATTTTGATGAAAATAAAATAGCCGAAAATATTAAAAAACATAATCCTAATTCTTCACTTTTAATTGGTGAATTAGAACCAAATGATGAAATAAAAATTAGAAAGAAATGAAAAAAATGGAACAAATTGCAATTATATCGGATATTCATGGTAATTTAGAAGCTTTAACAACCGTATTAAAAGATATTAAAAAAAGAAATATTACCAGAATCTTTTGTCTTGGAGATATTATAGGGAAGGGCTCTCATCCTCATGAGTGTATAGAGCTAATTAGGAAAAATTGTGAAGTCGTTTTATTAGGAAATAATGATGATGCTTTTACTTTTAATAAAGCAAAATTTCCTATGGGTGAAGATGATTTAAAGCGTTTAGCTTGGAATAGTTCATTATTAACTGAAGATGATAAAAATTATTTAGGTAATTTACCTTTTTCTTATGAATTTTATATGAGTGGTAGTTTAATTAGGCTTTTTCATGCTACACCAAATTTAATTAATGGTTTTTGTTCTCCATTTAATAACTATAATGATAAATATGAAATGTTTTTACCAAGTAAAAACACTCTTAGTGAAAAGAGAGCTGATGTTGTTATATATGGTCATCGTCATTCCCAATATGTGGAAAAATTATTTCATCGCACTTTAATAAATGTAGCTAGTGTTGGTAATAATACTTGTATTATTGGAAGTGAATCTAGGAATACTAATCCTATAGAAACTACAAGAGCATCTTATCTTATATTAGAAGGAGAATATGGAAGTAAACAATATAAAAGTCCATTTAGTTATATGTTTATTGATATTCCTTATGATATAGATAAAGAACTTAAAAATATTAAACCTAACTTTGAAACTGATAATTATATTAGTGAATTAAAAAAAGGAAAATATCGGGATATGACTCGAGTATATAATCAATTAAAAATGCATGGAATAAATATAGATGAATTTTAAAAATGCTTAAGATTAATTTCTTAAGTATTTTATTTTATAAATAATATTAGCAAGAGTTCTCCTAAAATATTTTGTGCTTCTTTATCTAATTC
>CAPZYV010000046.1:4068-7372 GCA_948750805.1 uncultured Bacilli bacterium
TAAAACTTTTTATAATTAACCAAAAGTTTTTTAAATCTATATCTTTGATATCTTTAATATTGTTATTTTTAAATATATCAAAGATACTTTTTACTAAAGTTATCCGTTTATCAATAGGAAGTTCTTCTAGTTTTTTAGTCAGTTTAAACTCTAAATTTTTACTTCTTTTATTTTGGTTATCTAAAATAAATGCTTTATTATTACACATCCAGTTAAAAGCATCATGTTGTATAATATTAAAACCTTTTGATTTAACAACAGTATATTCCTTTTGATGATATAAAATCATGCCAATAATAGAATGTTCTGGGACATACATTTTAATTTTATCTTGAATTTTTTTATATGGAATTGATTCAACTTGTTCTTTTAAGAATCCAGGACCATCGTTATTATAAATTTGTTTAACTTTTTTACGAATATAGAACTTAGAATTCATAACTGCACTTATAGCTAAATTGCCACCTTTAGAGTGGCCACCAACCATTACATTTTTATCAAATATTCCAACTGCTTTATTAAGATAAATGCTAGCATATTTCTGACTAGCTCCAGGATACATATAAGCCATTTTAAAGTCTTCTTCCCAACCAACGATTGAAGTATCAGTTCCAGCATAACTAATGTATTTAGTGTTATTATTAAGTAGAATGGTAAGAGCACCAAATTGCATTTCATTATTTACAACTCGCATATAGTTATAAAGTTGGGCATCGCTATATCTTTTTGATTTAGCCATAATTTGAAATAATTTATAAGTATTATGGTTAAATATTCCTCGGTAATTATATTCTTTTTCTTTTAATTTTAAAGCAGCTTCTTTTAGTGTTATCTTTTTATTTTTGAATGCTGGGATAATATCCGTAAAATTAAGATAGGGTAATAATGATAATATTAAATTATCAACTTCCGTAAATGGGAATGTTTTAAAATCATCATTACTATGTTCTTTTACATAATTAATAATGTTCATAAAATTACCTCCATTTACTAATTATATCATATTTAGAGGAAAGTTATTTTATTAATATCAAGTTTATATTTAAATTGATAAAATTTTTTAAAAGCTTTATATAAAGTGTAAGTATCTTTATTCCCAATTAATTCTAAACCAGAGTGCATAGCAAGCATAGAAAGTCCTACATCAATAGAATTTATGCTTAAATGTTTAAGACTTGCTCCTGCTTGTGTTGACCCTGTCGCAAAATCATTTCTTGATGTATAATATGTACAAGGTAATTTCTCTTCTTCACAAATAGTTTTAAATATAGCTCCTGTAACGCCACTAGTAGTGCCACTCATTTCTTTCATAATTAATATTCCATCATTTAACACAGGCGTGTTTGTATGGTCTGATAATTCATCATGATTAGGATGTCTTGCATGTGTGTTATCAGCACTTATAATAATAGAATTAAGGAGAGTAGTTGTAACATCTAATTCTAAACTTGCACAAATGCGTTTTAAAGTATCAATTAAAAAATTAGAATCCGCTCCTTCAAAAGTATTAGAACCAATTTCTTCACTATTAAATACTGTTAAAACATTTATACTATTATTAAAAGTATTTAAAAAACTTTTTAAAGCTGCATAAGTACAAGTTAAATTATCAATTCGAGGACTTGCTATAAATTCATTTATATATTTTGGTTTATCAGTATTATAAAGTAATAAATCAAAATCTACTATTTTATCATTTATTTTAAGTTTATCTTTAAGTAGTTGTTCTAAACTATAATCTTTTTTTAAAGATATAATAGGCATTAAATCTATTTCGGTGTTAAGGTCTAAGTTAGAATTAGCTTTATCATTTTGATGAATTGCAATACTTGGAATAATAGCAACACTTTCTTTTAAATCAATAATTTCTTTTTTTAGTGTTTTATTTTTTTTAGTTATAATTCTACCAGAAATACTAAGAGGAGTATCCATAAAACCATAATTGAGAATACCTCCATAAGGAGAAACATTAAGTTTTAAATAACCATTTTGAAAAAATTCCGGATTGGGTTTAATTAAAAAAGCAGGAGTATCAGAGTGGGTACATATAATATTAAATTGTTCATTATAGTTTTTATCAATGTTAAAAGCTATTAAAGAAGCATCATTTCTAATTACAAAATATTTACCAGATTTAAGTTTCCAACTTTTTAATTCATTAAGTTCGATATAATCATTTTTTAATAAAATATTTTTAATATTTTTTATACAAGTGTAAGTACTAGTACCGATATTTATAAAATTTAGTAATTCGTCATTAAAGTTATTCATTTATATTCACCAGTATTTATTATGTTAATATTTACTATTTTTATTAGAAAAATAGTTGATAAAAACTAATTATTATTTTATAATCAGATTATAGTAGTTATGAGTATTGGATTATATATATATCAAAACAAATTTATGTATTAATAAGTTTTGACAACATTTGTCAAAAAGAATGTTATAAATAAGCATCCGTAGTACAATGAAAGTAAAGGAAGATATAGATGAAAAGAAATACTAAATTACTATTAATAATAGGTATATTATTAATAGTTGTATTAGGAGTGAGTTTTGCTTATTATACTGCAACAGCAGGAATAGAAGGGGAAGGCACAAATATTGGAGGAACAACTGAAAGATTAATTGAAGTAAATTATGATGCTGGAACAGAAAGTTTAGTTGCAGAAGGACTATATCCTGGGAAATCAGTTAGTAAGGATTTTACCGTAACAGTAAATCCAGGCTCAAGTGTAAATGAAGCTACATATGCCATAAAACTTAATATAGCTCAAAATACATTTGAAAGTTGCACAAATGAAAATTATGATGAGATAACAAATGCTTGTAAAAAAAATAAGGCCGAATTAATATATACATTAAAAGATAAAAGTGGTAAAACTATAGCAACAAGTAATATTACAGGAAAAACTGGAGAAATAGAATTAGCAAGAGAAACAAAAACTGTAAGTAAAAAAACTATATTTGAATATACTTTAGAAATAGCATTTGTTGATACAAATGCCGACCAAAATCATAATACTAATAAAACATTAAATGCAGATATTAAAGTTGAATTTGTCGATAAATATAATTATTTAGTAAAAGTTGATTATGATGGCGCAAATAAAGGAAAAGCTATATTCCTGAAAAGTGACATAACAAAAGAAGAAATAGAAAGTATTACGACATTAGATGAAATAGAGATACCAGAAGGAGCAAAAAGTTTTGATGTATCAGAAAACCAAAATAAAAGTATAATGATGTGGTATACAGATACAGATAATAATAATTTATATGAAGTTTATATAGGACAAGC
>CAPZYV010000047.1 GCA_948750805.1 uncultured Bacilli bacterium
TTTTTAAAATATGTTATAATATACAAGAAGTGAGGAGTTTATATATGAAAAGAGTTAAAAGTGAATTACTTAAAAAGGAATTCAAAAAAATTAATCAAAACCTAGTAGTAGGTCTAATTGCATTAGTTCTAACAATTATATGTTGTGTAGCTTATGGTTATGAAAATGGTAAAGAACCAAAAAATACTAAATACTTAAATGACGTCATCGAAAAAGAAAAAAATGCCGTTGATATAGCTAGTAACTTAAAAATACATAAAGTATACAGCCAAGTGGCAATTAATAATAATGAACCAGATTATGGTTTATATGTTGTTGGAGATGAAACATATTATTATTTAGTATATATTAAAAATAATTTATATGCTGAATTAGTTAACAACAAAGATTTAAATAATAATCCATATACTATTTATGGTAAAACTAAAACAACTGATTCTAAAGTTAAAAAATACACAATCGAATGGTACAACAAAAATGTTGATAAAAAAGACCAAATAACATTATCAAAATTTAATGATTATTTTGGCGGAGTATATCTTGATACTTCAGAAACATTAGAATCACCTTTACTATCAGTTATAGCAGTAGTTGCACTATTATCAGGATTAGTAAGTATGTCATTTATCATTGTATTTATTACTAAAAAAATTCAAACTGAAAACACTTTAAAGAAATTAAGCGATGAAGAACTAGAAAAAATTGAAAAAGAATTAGATGATAAGGAAACTTTCCATTATGAAAGAGCTCATTTAATCCTAACTAAAAACTATATTATTAGTTTAACTGGAAAAATGTTAATCACAAACTATAAAGACTTAGTTTGGATATACGAATACAGACTAAAACAATATGGTATCACAACCAATAAAAGCTTAATGGCCATGTTAAAAAATGGTAAAGTAAAAGCTTTATTACAAGTTGACGGCGTCACTAAAAAATCAACTTCAGTTATTGAAGAAGTAGTTGAAACAATCGTAAAGAAAAATTCAAAACTACTAGTTGGCTATACAAATGAAAACAGAAAACTTGCTAAAGAAATAGTTAAAGAAAATAAATAAATTTAATAACTTGCTTTTATTATAAAGCAAGTTATTTATTTTTTAATTTAAAAATTTTTTTCATAATTAAACATATTAAACATATATATTTACTATGAAAAGAATATCTAAAATATTATTAATTATAGTTTTGTTAATAAGTGCGATATTTATTAACAAAGAAGTAAAAGCTATGCTACCCTTAAGTGGTAAAGTAATTATTATTGACCCTGGACATGGCGGAGCCGACCCTGGTACGACTAAAGACAATATTTATGAGAAAGATATTAATCTTGCTATTAGTAAATATTTAGAGTTAGAATTAGCCAAAGTAGGAGCATCAGTTATATTAACTCGTGATGGTGATTATGATTTAAGTTATCCTAATGCTAAATGGCGTAAAAAAAGCGACTTTGATAATCGCATAAAAATCATTAATAGTAATGAAGCAGATTTATATATATCAATTCATTTAAACTATCTTAGTAACTCAAGTTATAGTGGAGCCCAAGTATTTTACAATAATGATACAAATAAAGAAATAGCCATGGTTATTCAAGAAACTATTAACAAAGAATTAAATAATGACCGCGAAATAAAAAAAATACCATCTAAAACTTATATGTATGATAAACTTACAACTAGTGGTGTTCTAATAGAATGTGGTTTCCTATCCAATCCCCCAGAACTTAATAAGCTAAAAACTTCTACTTATCAACAAAAAATAGCTGTTGTAATTAAAAATGGCATTATTAATTATTATTAATATAAAAAGTATTTCATAACTTGATTTTCTGATAAAGAAACACCTGTTACGTAACTAATATTACCTATTTCTTTTAATACCTTTTCAAAACTAATATTTTCAGTTAATAAATAATTATCAATTATAGTAATAAGTTTTTGAGCTCTAATCATTGCTATATCATATAAATCATAAAATGAATAATGATAAATTTTATTTTTAGATACGGGATAACACCACTTTTGATGTTCTAAATTTAAAACCTCATTATTTATTTTTTTATAATAATAACAATTACTTGCTAAAGGTATACTTACTAAATTCATTGAATCAATTATTTTATAAAAAAACTTTTTTACTCCAAAGCGAGAACACATAACAAACTTTAAACATAATTTATAATTCCTAACACCTTTATAAATAGTCTTACTATAATTATTAACTTTAAACACATTTTCATAAGTATAATTAAGAATACCCTTAAGTTCTTCACTATATCTTATTTTAGGAAACACTTTTTTAGCTAATTTCGTTTTATATATATCCTTATTATTTCTATTTTGATACATTATTGAATCAATCATATATTCTAAAGTTCCATGACCACTTTTATATTTTAAAGTATTTTTATCTTTATAAATATAATTACCCGTTTTATAAAACACATAAGGATGAACAACAGAATCTAAAACATAATGACAAATTGACCCATATAAATAAGCTAAAACATCCGAATTACTTTCCAAATTATTTTCTTTAATATATTTAATTATATATTTAAAATATAAATTAACATCATTAGCATGAGCAAATCTTCCCAACTTAAAATCAATAAAAAATAAAATATCAAAACTTTTGCCAAACAATTTAAATAAATCTAAAGAACTTTGAAATCTATCTTTAATTTCCAAATCTAAAGATTTAAAAACATCTTCTGTAAAAATATGATGTGTATATGTAGCTGGAATAGTAATCACTCCCTTTTAATTATAACATAAAACACCTAATTTCACCAAAATTTCACAAAATATTAACAAATAAATCAACGATTAAGAGTACAATATAATTGTTCTTTATGGTATAATACTATAATAGGTGGAGTATATATGGAAAAGATATTTAAAACACTTGATGAACAAATTACAATATTAAAAAATAAAAATTTAATAATTGACGATGAAAATTATGCCAAAAATATTTTACTTAGAGAAAATTATTTCTTTATAAATGGCTATCGTTTCTTATTTATGAGGTCCATTAATGACCGCACATTTATAGATGGCGCTGATTTTCGTGAAATATATGCTTTATTTAATTTCGACCGTCAATTAAGAAATATTTTATTTAAAAATATTTTAATATTAGAAAACAATATTAAGAGTATTATATCATACGAATTATCCCGTAAATATGGTTTTAAAGAGAAAAAATATTTAAATCCGGAGAACTTTGTAAGAGACCCAAAAAGAACAAGACAAGTAAATGACCTTTTAAAAAAAATCAAAAGGCAAATAACAGTTAATGGTAGTCAACATACTGCTACTAAACATTATCAAAGTAATTATGGGTATATTCCTTTATGGATAGTAGTTAAAGTTTTATCTTTTGGTATAGTTGGAGAACTTTATACTATATTAAAAGAGGAAGACCAAGAAGAAATAGCTAAATTATTTAATGTTGATGTCGAAAGCTTTTTAATATATCTTCCAATACTAGCTAATTATCGTAATTTATGTGCTCATGAAGATATTTGTTATGAACATCGCACCCAAAAAGAAATACCTATTACCAAATATCACGAAAATCTAAGTATTCCTAAAACTAATGGCGAGTATATCTATGGTATAAATGATTTATTTGCTTTAATTATTATTTTAAAAAGATTACTTCGCAAGGATGATTTCCATATGATGTTAAGTGAAATGTCATATGAAATAGACTATTTAAGTGGCCGATTACATAGCATTAGAATAACAAAAGTATTAGACCGGATGGGATTCCCTAAAAATTATAAAGATATAGTAAGGATGGATTAAAAAATGACTGAAAAACAAAACAACAAAACTTTAAAAAATGGCATAATTATTATTATATGTTTCTTTCTAGGAATGTTAGCCATGTATGGCATATTCTATTATTTTCCTTCAACAATAGGCACAGTTGTTACCAAACTGGAAAAAGATGTAACTATAACTGATACCGGAATTGCTGACGCTGTAGAAAAAGTTTATGATTCCGTTGTCGTTGTAAATACATATATTAAAGGTGAAGCATATGCTTCTGGTACAGGATTCGTATATAAGACCGAAGGGAAAAAAGCTTATATATTAACTAATAATCATGTTATAAATAATGCTACTGATGTTTATGTGACTTTTACAGACGGAACAATAGTTAAAACAAATGTTGAAGGCAGTGACGTTTATTCTGATATAGCCGTATTATCTGTTGAAAGCAGTTATATTAAATCAGTCGCTAAATTAGGAAACAGTGAAGATTTAAGACTAGGAGATACTGTATTTGCGATTGGCGCTCCTCTTGACAGTGCTTATAGCTGGAGTGTAAGTCGTGGTATAGTTTCAGGAAAAGACCGTTTAGTGGAAGTAGAATTAAGTAGTGGCAATACTAAAACTCCAATGGTAGTAAATACTCTTCAAACTGACGCTGCAATTAATTCTGGAAATAGTGGTGGCCCTCTTGCCAATTCTAACGGAGAAGTTATTGGAATAACATCTATTAAACTAGCTAGTGCCCAAATAGAAGGTATGGGATTTGCAATTCCAATTGAAATAGCTTTAGACTATGCTGAAGAGCTAATTAAAGGCGAAGAAATTGAAAGACCATTTTTAGGAATAAGCATGCTAGATGTAAATCAAGCTTATTACACTAGAGAATATTATAGTCTAATTAGAGAAGCAAATGTTACTAAGGGAGTTATAGTAAGCGAAGTTCAAAAGAAAAGTTCTGCCGCTTTAGCAGGAATTGAAGAAAACGACATTATAACTAAAGTAGATGGAAAAGAAATAGCTTCTTCAGCCTATTTAAGATATTATTTATATAAACATAAAGTTGGTGATGAAATGAAAGTAACCATCATTAGAAATAATAAAGAAAAAGATATAAAAATCAAACTTTCAGCCAATTAACTTGCTTAATAAGCAAGTTTTTCTTTTTTTTAAAAATTTATTTCTTATATTTATTCTACATATCTAATTATTAATATGTTATACTATTAAAGTAAAGGGTGAAGCTTAAATATGAAAAAAACACTTAAAATTAGTACTGTTATTTTAATTATTATAGCTATATCATGTTTAATTTATAAAAAGTCTCCACAAGAAAAACCTAACATAAATATTAAACAACCTATAGATAATATAACCAAAACCCTAAATGAAATGACATTAGAAGAAAAAATTGGCCAAATGATGATAATTGCCTACCGAAAACCTACTATAAATGATGAGTTAAGTAATTTATTAAATACTGTTAAACCAGGTGGATTTATTTTTTTTAAGGAAAATTTAGTAACCTATAATGAATCATTAGAGTTAATTAAAGATATCAAAAATACAGCAAAAACTCCGATGTTTCTATCAATTGACCAAGAAGGTGGCAATGTCGACCGCTTAAAAACTATTAAAGGTATAACTTTTTCAAAAATGCCTGCAATGGCTGATATTGGTAAAACAAATGATACTTCAATCGCTTATGGTACAGGTGCTAACATAGCTCACAATCTTAAAATGCTAAGTTTAAATATGAACTTTGCACCTGTCATAGATATTTACTCTAATCCTAAAAATACAGTTATAGGTACAAGAAGTTTTGGTTCTAACGCTGAGGTAGTAGCCAAAATGGGACTGGCTTTAAGTAAAGGATTAAAAGATAACAATATTATACCTGTATATAAACACTTTCCTGGTCATGGAAATACTGAAACAGACTCTCACGTAGATTTACCAATAGTAAACAAATCTAAAGAAGAGCTATTAAAAGAAGAATTAATCCCATTTAAAGAAGCTATCGCTAATGGCGCTGAAGTAATAATGATTGGACATTTAGCAATACCATCAATTACCAATAGTTATATTCCTGCTTCTCTTTCTAAAAAAATAATTACTAATTTATTAAAAGAAGAGTTAAATTATAAAAATATAGTTATTACTGATGCTCTAAATATGAAGGCTTTAACAAACAATTATACCGAAAAAGAAATAATTGAAAAAAGTATAAATGCTGGAGTAGATATATTACTTATGCCAGAGAATCCTATAAATGCCGTTAGTATAATAATTGACAGTATTAAAAATGGAACTATAAAAGAAGAACAAATAAATAAATCAGTTAAAAAAATATTAGAGTTAAAATATAAATATAATATCATAAATGAATAAAAGATAAGAATTCTAAAACTCTTATCTTTTTAAATTATCTTTTAAACTTGTATTATATATCATTGCTTCCTTAGGAAAATCAAAACTTACAGAAAGTAATGTTCCTCTTAACTTTTGATTATAAAAACTTTGCATAAAAGTTCTCATAACTAAAAGAATTTTATCTGCTTGCTCTCTATTTATCCCATATCTTACACACTCTTCATCAGATATAGTAAGAGCTGCATAATGAAATTCAAAAAATATATCAGCTAAATCTTTTCCTTCTGCTATTTTTTCATCTACAAAAGGAAGATTTCTTAATACCGGAATAATACCTGGTTTATCCATATCTACATTTTGTTCACTTTGGTATTTCATAAAAGTTGTTGAAGAATGAATTGAATCAAACATTTTAGCTATCTTAGCTTCAATATCCCCTTGTGTCTCAAAACCATTTATTATCGTTCCAAAATCTATAATATCTCCATAAGTATCAGATAAATATTTAATTGCTAAATCTGTAACCCTTTTTCTTTCACTAGATGATACTCCTTGAAACTTTGTAATATCCCCAGTTATAGCCTCTGGTAAATCATGACATATAAAGTAATCTAAAATTTTACTCTCATCTAATATAATAGGTAACTTATCTCTAACTATTCTATACATTAAAATTAAATCTAATGTATGATTCTTTATATCTTCTAATCTTGACCTTTCAACCTTCCATAATTTAGGTCCAGTACGTTCTGTATCACCTAAAATATCAAATACCATAAATAGCTTTACTTCTTGATTAAAATCTAATGCCATTATACTAAATCTCCTAAGATTACTTATTTATTATAGTTTCTATAATATAACGAGGACGATGCTTTGTTTCATTATACATTTTGCCTATATACTCACCAATAATTCCAATTGAAATCATTTGAAGTCCTCCAATAAACCAAATAGATATCACAATAAAAGTCCAACCATCAACAGTATGCCCCATTATTTTTACAATTAAAGAATATATCATAATTAAAATACTTATCATTAAAATACCTATTCCCAAAGCTAGAATTAATCTAAGGGGTTTAATACTAAACGAAGTTATACCATCAAAAGCAAATGCTAACATTTTTTTAAGAGGATATTTTGATTCTCCAGCAAATCTTTTATTACGTTCATAATAAACAACTGTACTTTTATA
>CAPZYV010000048.1 GCA_948750805.1 uncultured Bacilli bacterium
ACTGATGCGAAATGTCTTCTAAGGTATTCATTAAATATATTTGTTCATTTCTTTCATATTCACTTAGTTCTTTTAATTTAATAGTAACTTTATAAATATCATTTTTTAAGATAGATAATTCATCTTCATTATAATCGGCAATATTAAGTTCATAAGACCCTTTTAAAATTTCATTTAAATATTTATTAATAGTATTTATTTCTTTTTTTAATTTTAAATTATGGAAAATATAATATAATAAAAATAAAGATACCATAATTAAATAAATAGAAGTAGTAATAATAACCGTATTAAATTGGGCTTTTTTAAAATTAGCGATTTCTTTTAATGTAGAATCTTTAATGCCATATTTCGATAAAACATTAGAATTATGACCTTTTTTTATAATAGTATCTATTATTAAATCTTCGGCTTCAGGATATTTCTCAACCAGATTACTTGTTATATCATTTAAAGTTTGATATAAATAATTTTCATAAGTTTTCGAAATAGTTATATTAAGAATTATTAAAAGAATAAAAGTTAAAGTAAATATTATTATTGTTTTTTTAGTTTTCATTAGCTTTATACCCTATTCCCCTAACTGTTAATATAATTTTGGGATTAGTAGGGTCATCTTCTATTTTTTCTCTAATTCTTTTAATATAAACCGTTAAAGTATTATCATTAACATAAGATTCATCAGTATCCCAAATCTCAGCCAAAATTGTATCACGTGTATAAACTCTTCCTGGATGCATAAACATTATTAATAATATTTTATATTCTAATGCAGTTAATAATACTTTTTCTTTATCTTTATAGACACTAGCATCTGTTATATTAATAGTTATATTTTTTATTGTTAAAGTATTTTTATTTTCTTTATTAGTCCGTCTTAAAACGGAATTAACACGACTTATTAATTCTCTGGTTTTAAAAGGCTTTGTTATATAATCATCGGCTCCTTTATCTAAAGCTTCGACAATAGTTGTTTCTAAATCGTTAGCTGTTAAAAAAATAGTTGGGATATCTTTAGATTTAATTTTATTAAATAACTGTAGTCCATTTATATCTGGTAAATTAATATCAAGAAGTAATAAATCTATATTAGCCTCAGCTATAATATTTAAAGCAGATACTCCTGAACTTGCTTTTAAAACTTTAAAATTTTCTTTTTCTAAACAAAAGCTTAGACCACTTAATATTGTTTCATCATCTTCCACCAATAAAATAGTCATATAATCACCTATCACAAGTATACCATTTTAAAGAGATTTTTACTATTACAATTTAGTCACTATTTTAGTTTTCTTACTCTATAACCCATGCTTTCTAGCTCTTGATAAAAAGCATCATAATCTGTTTCTTGTACTCCCAAAATATGAGTTTCCATTTCATCAATATAACTGCATAATAAATCATATTGTTCTTTGGTTATATCATCATCTTTACGTTTAAAAATTTGCTTTACTTCCCTACAATATTTTGGTAGAGCTTCTCCCGTTAGTTTCCATAGTTTATTGTGATTACCAGTAATAGCACTTTCTAAAATAAGTGGCGAAAATAAATCATAGAAGTCTGATACCAATATGTCTAGCTTTTCATAAACATTATAAAATTTAATACGCCGAAGACATTTAGGAATAGGACATCCCATTTTTTTGTATTCTTCTAAAGTTTCAGATGCTATATAATCATTTACTAATTCATATGTTTCATCATTAAGAAACATTGATGGATATATTAATTTTTCATCTGTCAAAGCTATAGGGCTTGCAGTTAAAGTATGAGTAAGTTCATGAATTATTGTTTTTAAATCGATAGCGAAAATCGGTAATAATACAACATTTAATACTTCTAAATTATCTAAGCTAGGTCCTTCTAAAACATGAGTAGCTAATGCACAATCATCTTCTAGTGCAAATAAAATCTGACCCTCTAACCCTTTTCTTAAATCCATTCTCGTAACATAATTTTTAAAAATAAAATTTTCTTCGTCATCTTCACTTATTGATTTAGATTTTAAATTTAAATAATTCAAATATTTTAAATAATATTTCATTATTGCCATGTCTTTTTGGCGAATACCTACTTTGTCTTTCAAAAGAATATTTAAGTATCCTTCTGGTATAAAAAAGACAAATTTAAGATTAGTTAAAGTATATGTTATATGATGACGATGTTTCTCACCAAAAACTCTAACAAACGCTTCAATCAAACCAGGCATTATAATTTTTAAAGCTTCACTTAACTCGGTAGTATATTTTTTATTATAGTTATTAATCCTTTCATATTTTTTCATAAACCCACCTTGATTTAATATTATAAATTAAATTATATATTTTGCCAAGAAAAAAATCTTAGTTTGTAACCAAAGATTTCTTTTTACAATATTCATATATATAGTTTGTAGTTTTACAGTCATCTACACTTCTATGAGAACCATAATCTAACTTAAAGTAATGCTTTAAAGTTTCTAATTTATAGTTATATGCTTTAGGTATATATTTTTTAGCTAAATCGATAGTGTCAATGTTTTTATTTTGAATAATTGGCATATTAAGTTTTTTTAAATTTTCTTCAATAAAACTTAAATCAAAACTTGAATTATGAGCGATTAAAGTTAAATCTTCTATAAAAGCTAAAAATTCAGGTAGAACTGTATTAATAGTGGGTTTATCCTTTAAATCTTCGTCATTTAAGCCTGTAATTTTTGTTATTACTTCTGGTAACAATACTTCAGGATTTATTAAAACACTATATTCTGCGACTAACTTTCCTTTTTTATATTTTAAAGCTCCTATCTCAATAATTTTATTAGTTAGAGGGTCAAGACCTGTCGTTTCTAAATCAAATACTACATAATCGTCTACAAATTTATTTTCCTTATTTAAATATATCATATTAATTCCTTTATTACTTCATATACTTCTTCTTTACCTTTTTTAGTAACTGTTGAAAAAGTTATAAAATCTTCACTTTCTAATTTTAATGTATCTTTTATTAATTTATTTTGTTTATCTCGTGCACTTTTTTTAATTTTATCAAATTTAGTAGCAACTATTTTAATATTTAAATTATAAAATTTTAAAAATTCGTACATTAAAATATCATCTTCAGTTGGTTTATGACGATAGTCTATTAGTAAAAATACACATTTTAAATTATCACGACTTTTAATATATTCTTCAATCATCGCGCCAAATTTCTTTCGACGGTCATGAGAAACTGAAGCATAACCATATCCGGGAACATCAACAAAATAAAAACCATCATTTATTAAATAAAAGTTTAAAGTTTGAGTTTTACCAGGCTTAGAAGAAGTATGAGCAAAGTTTTTTCGATTTATAAGCGTATTAATAAATGAAGATTTTCCCACATTACTTCTACCTACCAATAAAAACTCGGGTAATTTATCTTCTGGATACTGACTAGTTCTAACAGCCATTGTAGCTAATTCAACATTATCTATTTGCATAATTTTTTCACCTGCATTAATTATATTATATTTTTTCTAATTTTGCAAATCAGTTAAAATTTCTACTATCTAAAAAGAGATAGAATATTATTTAATAGATAGGAGGAATTTTATGCATAACACTAATGTTCACGGCTTTCCTCCTAATTTAGACCCTCAAGTATTTGCTTTTTTGGCAGTCTTAATAGGTTCTGCTTGTGTTGGTGATTATACCGCTAATGAGCAAAATAGTTTTGGCAATTGGCTTATTTTAGTAGGACAATTTATATTAACCACTGCTGCCCAACAACAGCTTATTGAAGCACGTTTAGAATCAAACAATATCAATATAAATAGTCGAGAACATAAAAGTGGTGGCTCTTTTTATGCTAATAATAGTAAAAGTAATCAAACCCAACGTTCTGAAGTTGACTTTTTACTTGATGCAGTAGAAAAACTACAAAAAGAACTTAATAACATCAAAAAACAAGGTTAACCTTTATGATTACACCTTGTTTTAATTATCTTTTCTTCATTGTAATATTCTTTATTACGACTATCTATATTATAACCAAATTCATTTAACAAATTATATTTTATATGTTCAATATTTTCTTCTTGACCATTATATCCCACATAATAACGATTTATTTCTTTCATTTCCTTCACCTGTTATTATTATGAGGATATTTTTTAAAATTATGTAGTTTTTAAAGTTACCTCTAAAGTTTTCTTTAAATCAATAATGGTATCTTTTTCGATGTTATATGTATCAACTACACCATAACCTTGAAATTTACAATTTAAACCAATTAAATTACAAAAACTTAAAACTTCACTACTACTCCAACCCTTAATATCTGGCATTATATATTCATTGCTTTCAGTTAATAAGAAAACTTTACTTTTTTGTAACACTTCTGTCTTATTAAGTGGATATTGATTAATAACATAATTGCCTTTGCCGATAACAACTGGTTTCAAATTGTTTTTTTCTAAAATATTAACTGCTGTTTTAATATCATTACTTAAATAATTATCTAACTTAATAACTTTATCTTTATCTAAGTTAGTTTCTGTTTCAACTAAATGAGCATAATTAGCAATACTTTCAATCGCTTTTGTTACGACTTTAGCAAGAGCATTTGCTCCACCATCAATTTGTTTTACTGTCACATAAAATATATACTCAGGGTCTTCATAAGGAAAAATTCCTGCAAAACTTCTAATAAAATTTGTATTTCCCGTTAAGTAACCACCATTTGGACTAGCTATTTGAGCAGTTCCTGTTTTCCCCCCTATAGTTATATCATCACATTGCCAAATTTTAGTTACTCCTTTATAAACGACATCATACATTAACTCTTTAATTTTTTTAATAGATTCACTTGATACTTTTTTACCTAGTTCAGTTCTTTGTCCTTGATACGTAACTTTTCCTTTAGAATCAACAATTTTATCCACTATATAAGGTTTAATCATAACACCATCATTGGTGATAGTTGTTAAAGCTTGCAACATTTGAATTGGCGTTATTGTTATACCTTGACCAAAAGAAGCACTAGCTAGCTCTGATTCATAAGTAAGTCTAATAATTCCTGATTCTTCACCCGGAAGTTCAATTCCTGTTTTTTTACCAAAACCTAAGTTATTATAAAACTCTCGTAATTTTTTGTTACCAAGCTCTAAAGCTAAATTAGTCGCAGCAACATTTGAAGAATAAGCAAAACCTGTATCATAAGAAATTTTGCCCCAACCTTTATTATTGAAATCTTTGATTGTTGCACCTTTAATGCTTACACTACCAGACATAAATTCTTTAGCTCCATCATATATTCCATTTTCCATTGCTGCTAACCATGAGAATATTTTCATTGTTGAACCTGGTTCAAAAGTATAACCAACCAAAGGATTAACATAGCTTTTTAATCCTTCAAGTGTATTTGGGTTAAAATTAGGACTTGATGTAGAACCAACTATTGCTCCCGTTTTGGCATTCATTACGGTAAAATTATACCAAGAAAAATCATTATTTTCTTCTAAAGTATGAGTTGCATCTTCTAAAATTAATTGAATTTGTGAATCTAATGTTAAATATATATCACTACCACTAACTGGTTCTTTAGTATAAGCATCTCCCATTTGATAACCATAAGCATCTCTTTGATACTCTGTACTGCCATCAGTTCCTTTTAAAATTTCATTATAGTAGCCTTCGATTCCCATTTCTCCAACAATTTCTCCACTATCGTTAGTTTTTGCATACCCAATAATATAAGAAGCCATTTTGGATTTTTTATAATATCTTTTCGTTCCTTCAATAAAACCAATACCTGCCAAATCTAAAGATTCAATTTCAACTTTTTTATTTTCAGACAAATTTTTACCAACGAGACCAAACTCTACTTGATAGGCGTTAGGAATGTTTAGTCTTCCTAATATATATTCATAATCGGCATTTAATACTTCAGCTAGAGCTTTAGCAGTATTTTTTTTATCAATAACATGTTGGGGATTATTAGAATTTGTCGTTCTAGATTCACTTAAATATGCTATTAAAGTATAAGAATTTGCATTTCCTGCAATTGCGTCTCCCATCGAGTCATATATATTGCCTCGTGATGCATATAAAGTTTTTTTAACAGTATTACGATTATTAGCAAATTCTGTTAAATTAATTCCATCAACATTATTTGACATAGCTACATAAATAAGTTTACATATAGCCATTAAAAAAGAGAAAAAAAAGATTAGAATAAAAATTGCACTTATTTTAACTCGTCTACTTTTTTTTCTCATAAATACGCTCCTAGTCACTAATTGTTTTAATGTTATTATTATTATAAGACAAACCGCTTGAACTTGCAATATCTTGGATATTATCAATACTTGCTAATTCATCTATTTGCATACCTAAAGCTTCATTAGTGTTATTTTGTTTTTCAATTTTATATTTTATTTTTTCTAGCTCAATACTAGACTCTGATAATAATGCTTTTGTATATACCCATGATAAAGGCATAATAACTAATAAAAATAATAATCCTAGAGAAACCATAAATTTTTCTCCTTTTAATAATTTTATTCTTTTAACTTTTTTAGTTCGCATTTTATCAAACCCTTTCTATTACTCTAAGTTTTGCACTTTTACTACGAGAATTAACATTTAGTTCTTCTTCACTCGGTGTAAAAGGCTTTTTATTTATTAACTTAATTAAAGGTTTATATTCTGATGGTATTTCATTATCTGGTAAACCTTTAAAAACTTCACTAGTTTCACTATATTTCTTAAAAATATTTTTAACAATTCTATCTTCTAAAGAATGAAAAGTTATAACGCATATTCTGCCACCTTTTTTTAATTTTTTTATCGCAGCAGGAAGAGCTACTTCTATAGCTTCTAATTCTTTATTAACTTCAATTCTGATTGCTTGAAAAATAACTCGTTCGGGATGGTGTTTATAAAAATAATTAGCTCCAACGCTACTTTTTATAATTTCCACTAATTCTAAAGTTCTAGTAATTTCCTTATTTTTACGATAATTAACTATTCCCCATGCAATTTTTTTACTTTGAGGCTCTTCTGCATATTTATAAAATAATTCTGTTAACTCTTCTATACTATAATTATTTACAATATCTATAGCCGAAGTTTTAGCTTCTCTATCCATTCGCATGTCTAGTTCGGCATCATTCATAAAACTAAAACCACGTTTGGCATCATCGATTTCAGGACTTGAAAGCCCTAAATCAAAAATAAAACCATCAACTTCATTAACTTGAGCTTTATTAAGTTCACTTTCTAAATTAATAAAATTAGAATGAATTAGCTCAAAATTATTTCCTATCTCAAGTAATAATTGATGCGAATAGCTTATAGCTTCACTATCCGCATCAA
>CAPZYV010000049.1 GCA_948750805.1 uncultured Bacilli bacterium
TAGTATTTGTTTTTGGAATGATTATCACGAGCATTTTAGAATATTTTATATCTTTCTTATTAGAAAAAATATTTCATAATAAATGGTGGGACTATAGTAACACTAAATACAATATAAATGGCAGAATATGCCTTAGAAATTCTTTTGCTTTTGGTGTTCTTTCTATTGTAATTATTTATTTTGTAACTCCTTTATTCGGTATATTATTTAGTTTTTTTAGCCTTAAATTTTGGGAAATATTAGCAATAATTTTATTTTTATTATTAGTACTCGATACTATCTATTCAGTAGTTATAGCTTATAATCTTCGTAATCGTATTATTATAGTCGAAGAACTTAAAAATGAAAAAATTGCTTTAATTCCCGTATTATTTGAAAAAAGACTTAGAGAATCAATTGAAGGATTTAAAGCTTTTCCTAATCGTTTATTAAAAGCTTTCCCAGATTTAGAGAGACAAAATCATAAATCTTTTGAAATAATGAAAGTTTATCGAGAACAATTAAAAAAGAAAAGAAAAGATTTAAAAAATAATAAGAAAAAAAATAAAAAGAGAATTTAACGTTAAGGAGGCTTAAATGACAAAAATATTATTGGTTAGTGGAAGCAATCGAAAAGGAAATGTTGAGTATATACTAAAATATTTAAATGAAAGAATTGTAAATTCTGAATTGATTTTATTAAGAAATAAAAGTATTAGTTATTGTAAAGGATGCTTAGCTTGTCACCAAACTCCTCATTGTATTATTAATGATGAAATGAGTGAAATAATTGCTAAAATTATTGAGTGCGATTTTATAATTTTTGGAGTACCTAATTATTTTGATAATGTAAGTGGCTTATTTAAAAATTTTATAGATAGATTACATCCTTTATATAAAAGTAAGTTAATAGCTAATAAAAAAGTGATTTTTATCTATGTTGGTGGAGGAAATCCTGAAGGCACAAAAATAAGTCTCCATAATGGAGTTTTAGGATTTATTAAATATTTAAAATTAAATGTAATTAAGGAGTATAGTTTTAAAGCTTTAAATTCTAAAGATATTATTACAGAGCAAGATAAATTACAAAAAATGGCTGATGAAATAATTTTAAATTTTAACTAAGATAAAAAAATAATAACAAAACAATAGAACTCTTAAGAACATATTAATTTTGTTATTAAATATTTATTAACTTTATATTTAATTATTTAGCTTTATTTTTTTTAAGATTTTTTCCGAACGAACCACCAAATAAACTACTTATAAATAAAATAGTATAATATATTAATCTGTCAATTTTAAAGCTACTTTTAAATATTATGAAGTTTATAATAACTAAAAATATAATAAATAAAAGTCCTAATTTAATTCCGAGAACATAACCTAATTCATTACTGTTTTTACTAGCTATAGCTGCTATAATGAAGAAAGAAATAGCAGTTGCAATAACACCTAGCTTACTAACTAAAGAACTATTAATTCCTGTTAAATTAATTAGGGAAGTAATTGTTGCAATACCAATTATAACTAAAATAAATAATCCAAAATATTTTAAATAATTTAAAAACTTATACATGAAATCACCTATTAATATATATTTAAGTGATTAAAAATTTATGAATAAGTTCATAATATATTTAGGTGATTATATTATGGAACTATTTAATGTTATATTTAGAACATTATTCTTTTATTTTTTTATAACTCTAGCATACCGAATAATGGGAAAAAGAGAAATAGGACAGTTAGGAATAATAGATTTAATTGTATCTATTCTTATAGCTGAGTTAGTCGCAATATCAATTGAGAATATTAAAGATTCGATATTTTTAACAATTTTACCAATAACTTTATTAGTGGTATTAGAACTATTACTAGCATTTATATCTGTTAAGTCTCGCACCTTTAGAACTTTTTTTGGTGGCAAGCCATCTTTAATAATAGTTAATGGAAAAATAAACTACCATGAAATGGTTAAACAAAGATATAGTATGGATGATTTATTATTAAGTCTTCGTCAAAAAGAAATTAGAAACATTGAAGATGTTGAATATGCCTTTTTAGAGCCTAATGGGAAGTTATCAATATTTAAATATAATTTCTTTAGAATAAAGTCAGCTTATCCGATGCCTTTAATTTTAGATGGAGGAGTTCAAGAAAAAGCTTTAAAATATATTCATAAGACAAGAAGTTGGTTAGAATTTGAACTTAAAAAAAAGAATTTAAATGTTAAAGATGTATTTTATGCTTTTTATCGTAAAGATAAAATATATATTGTTAAAAAAAGTGAAACCATAAAATAAATTTCTTGAACTTCTAATTAAAATTTATTATAATTTTAATAGGAGTTGTTTATGGAAAGAATTGATAAGATTAATTATTATTTAGATATGGCTGAAGTTGCTTTAGAGCGTGCTACATGTCTTAGAAGAAAATGGGGAGCAGTTATTGTTAAAAATGATGAAATAGTATCAACTGGTTATAATGGTTCGCCAAGAGGAAGAAAAAACTGTACTGATTTAAATTATTGTACACGTGAGAAAATGCAAATTCCAAGAGGAGAAAGATATGAATTATGTCGTAGTGTTCATGCTGAGGCTAATGCTATAATTAGTGCTTCTAGAAATAATTTATTAGATAGTACTTTATATATGGTTGGAAAAGAAGCCACTACTGATGAGTATGTGAAAAATGCAAATTCTTGTGCGATGTGCAAAAGAATGATTATTAATGCTGGTATAAAACAACTTATTGTTAGACGTACGAAAACAGAATATGAAATAATTGATACTAAGACTTTTATAGATAATGATGAAACTTTAGATATGGTTAAAGGATATTAATCATATTTTTTTGACTTTTAGGGTAAAATAGTGTAGGATATTTATTACAAGTAAGTGGGTGAGGGATATGGATTTTTTAGAAGATAGTGGTAAAGAAAAAAGCACTAATGATTTTATTAAATCATATTTAAAAACCTTACCTCTACCTGCAAAACATTTTATTATTTATGCTTTAAAAGAAGGAATTGTTTGGGAATCATTAGCGCTAGATGATATTGCTAGTATGTTTAGTATGACTTCAGCAGAAGTAGCTAAAATTTATCAAGAAGCAGAAGCAATGTTGGATATTTTATGTAATAATAATAAGTTTTTAAGATGAAGTATATTTGAAAGCTAATGATAATTAGTTTTTTTTATTATCTTTTTTTAAAAGTTTAAGTGTGGTATAATTAAAGTGGTGATTTATAATGAATATAAAAGTAGTTTTTATGGGAACTCCCGATTTTGCAGTACCAATATTAGAAACATTAATTAAAAATACTGAAGTAGTTTTAGTAGTAACTCAGCCAGATGCTTATGTAGGACGTAAAAAAATTTTAACTCCATCACCAATTAAAAGAGTAGCATTAGAAAAACGTATTCCTGTATTTCAACCTGAAAAAATAAAAATAGATTACGCAGAAATAGAAAAATATAAGCCAGATTTAATTGTAACTTGTGCGTATGGACAAATTGTACCAGTTGCCGTTTTAAATATTCCAAGACTAGGATGTGTTAATGTTCATGCATCACTACTTCCTAAATATCGGGGAGGAGCTCCAATCCATCATGCAATTATTAATGGGGATAAAGAGACTGGTATTACAATTATGTATATGGATAAAGGTATGGATACTGGGGATATCATTACAATGGAGAGTATTCCAATTACAGATACTGATACAGTAGAGTCTATGCACGAAAAATTAAGTCTTTTAGGAGCTAGTTTACTAGAAGAAACATTACCTAGCATAATTAATGAAACTAATTCTAGAACTCCTCAGAATAATGAAGAAGCAACTTATGCTTCTATTATTAAAAGAGAAGATGAACATTTAGCTTTTAATAATAAGGCAATAGATATTTATAATAAAGTACGAGGATTAAATTCGTGGCCTCTAGCTAATATTGTGATAAATAATGAAGAATTTAAAATAATTGAAGGATATATTGGCGAAAAACATCAAGATATTCCGAGTAAAATAGTTAAAGTAACAAAAGATAGTCTAGGAATTACTTGTCTTGATAAAATTTATTATGTAACTAAATTAAAGCCCTTTGGTAAAAAAGCAATGTTAACTAAAGATTATCTAAATGGGATAGCTAAAGATAAACTTTTAAATGTTATAGTTAAGTAGGTGGTTATGTGAAAAATAAAAGTAGTTTTAAGAAAAAAATAAAAGAGATGAAGCAAAATGATAAAGGGAAAGCTATTTTAAAATTGATTAGATGGATAATTTTTTTCTTATTTATTATGATATTTTGCATTATTTCTTCTATAATTACGAAGAATAGACCGATAGAAAAAGAAAATAATAAAAAACCAGTTATTAATAATCCGATAAAGAAGGAAGAAAATAATACTAAAGATTTAAAAGATTATTTAACTTTATTGAGTGATAGTAATATAAATTATACATATAAAATAAATAGTTCTAATTTAGTTTATACTTTTAAAGGAACTGTAACTAATAATATTGAAGAAGGTTACAAAGAATCAGCAAGTAATATCATTAAATATTATATTGTTGAGGATGAAATATATCAAGAAGTTTTGGATAATAGGATTCCTATTTCTAATTTATATGAAGATTTGAACCAAGATTATTTAAATGTTAAAAAATTAGTAAGTCATCTTTCTAATTTAAATTTTACGAAAATAGATGATACTTATAAAGCTACCAATAACAATTTAAATTATGAAATTAATATTGAAAATGAAGAAATTAACAATATAATAATTATTGGTAATGATTTAGAATATATCTTGAGTTATGAGGTTCAAAAATGAAAAGAAATATATTTGATTTAACAAAGGGAGAATTAGAAGAATACTTTTTGGGGATAAATGAGAAAAAATTTAAAGCTACACAAGTATATGAGTGGTTATATGAGAAAAAAGAGTATAATTTTGATAATTTTTCTAATTTAAAAAAAGAAATTAGAGATAGATTAAAAAATGATTTTAGTAATGACTTTATTACAATTGAGAAAAAAGAAAGTGATGAACTTACTAAAAAATATTTATTTCGCCTTATTGATGGTAATTATATTGAAGCGGTTGTTATGTATCACGATTATGGTAATTCTATTTGTGTATCTAGTGAAGTAGGATGTAATATGGCTTGTAGTTTTTGCGAATCAGGAAGACAAAAAAAGATTCGTAATTTAGAAGCTTATGAAATAGTAGAACAAATTATAAAAGTAGAAGCCGATTTAAATATTAGAATTTCTAGTGTAGTTATAATGGGAATAGGAGAACCACTTGATAATTACGAAAATATTATTCGCTTTATTAAAATAATAAATGACCCTAAAGGAATTAAAATAGGAGCTCGACATATTACACTTTCAACGTGTGGACTTGTTCCTAAAATTTATGAATTAGCTAAATTACCTTTGCAAATTAATTTAGCTGTATCATTGCATGCACCAAATAATGATTTAAGAAACATGTTAATGCCTGTAAACAAAGTGTATAACATAGACACTTTAATTAAAGCAATTAAGGACTATTTGCAAGTTACAAGTAGACGAGTAACAATAGAATATGTTATGCTTAATAGTGTAAATGATAGTAAAGAGTGTGCTTTAGAATTAGCTAGTCTTTTTAAAGGTATGAATATTTATGTTAATCTTATTCCCTATAATGAAACTAACACCCAAAAATTTAAGAGAAGTAGTAAAGATAAAGTATTAGCTTTTTATGATACATTAAAGAAAAACGGAATAAATTGTACTATAAGACGAGAATTTGGCTCTAATATTCAAGCTGCTTGTGGACAATTAAGAGGGAGTATGAAGAATAAATGAAATCATTTTATTTGACAGATACAGGAAAAGTTAGAACTCATAATGAAGATTCAGTTACCATATTAAAAAATGCTAGTAATGAACATTTAATGATTGTATGTGATGGGATGGGAGGACACCGTAAGGGTGAAGTAGCATCATCTATGGCTATAGCATCACTCGGCAGTAGATTTAATAAAATATCTAGCATCGGTTCTAAATTAGATGCCGTAAATTGGTTAAATGATAGTGTTAACGAAATAAATAAAAATATTTTAGAATATGCTGAGGCTAATCCCGATTCAACAGGGATGGGAACTACTTTAGTAGTAGCGCTTCTTACTAAAGATTATCTTATTTTTGGTAATATTGGTGATTCATCAGGTTTTGTTTTGAAAAAAGGAATACTTCATAAAGTAACTAAAGACCATACTCTTGTAAATTTACTTGTTCAAGCAGGTAATTTAACGGAGGAAGAAGCTAAATTTCATCCAAAGAAAAATGTTTTAATGCGGGCTTTAGGTGCTGCAGAGAAATGCGAATTAGATATATTTGATGTTGATACAGGAGTAGACGGCGTATTCTTATGTAGTGATGGTTTAACTAATATGTTAACTGTAGACCAAATAACTAAAGTACTAGTTGATAAAGAATTAGTAATAGAAGAAAAGATAAGTAAATTAATTCGTAAATGTAATGCCAGGGGTGGAACAGATAATATTTCGATTGCATATTTAGAAATAAAGGATGGGAGCGAAGAATTATGATAATGAAAGGGCAAAAGATTAGTGAACGATACCAAATAATAAAATCGATTGGTGAAGGTGGCATGGCCAATGTATATTTAGCCTATGATACTATTTTAGACCGTAATGTAGCAGTTAAAATATTACGGGGAGACTTATCAAACGATGAAAAGTTTGTTAGACGTTTTCAAAGAGAAGCGTTATCTGCTAGTAGTCTTTCTCATCCCAACATTGTAGAAGTTTATGATGTTGGTGAAGATAATGGAGAGTATTATATTGTAATGGAATATATTGAAGGCAAACACTTAAAAAATTTACTCAAGAAACGTGGTAAATTAACCCTTAGTGAAGCTGTAGATATTATGTTACAAATTACAGATGGAATGAGTGTAGCACATGATTCTTATATAATTCACCG
>CAPZYV010000050.1 GCA_948750805.1 uncultured Bacilli bacterium
TAAATCAAAAATAATATTCCTAAGCCATGTTCTGTTCCCATATGGGCGACAAATATTTATCTACTAGGTTGCCCTAGTCCCTTACGCCATTTTTGTTCTTTTGTAAGAGCTCTCCTACCAAATTTGGATTTCTCACTCGTGGGGTTTACCGCGTTCCATTTCCACCGTTTCCAGTTTGTACGTTACTATGGCACTTTATCCTTACCATCTCCATAGAAATTCTTTAGGAGACTTCAGGGCCGTTAGAGATTTTCTCTACCTTAGGTTATCTTTTCCCTAAGCACGAACACTACAGTCATTACAGAGCTGTGTGAGCATGGACTTTCCTCTACATAATATTTATGCAGCATTTGTCCGAATATTATTATTCATATTTCCCAAAAACTACTTTTTCTAATTTACTAATCCGTCTTAATAAATCAACATTATTTGTGGCACCACCACTAGATTCTTCACTGGCTACAAGTTGTTCCCTAAGACTTCTAATTTCAGCTTTTAATTTTGAGTTATCTTCATTTAAATTCTTAATTTCTTTATCCTTGCTTTTAATAATATTAATAAATTCAGTATAATCACGAATAACCATATCTAAATATTTATCAACTTCTTGAGGACGATATCCTCTAGCATCGATTTTAAACTCTTTATCAAGTATCTCTTGAGGAGTTAAATATATCTTATCACTATACATAGTCCCACTTCCTTAACTTACAATCATTATAATATTTTTTAGGGTATTTTGTCAATAAGTTAAGTATTTTAAAGCTAAAAGTCTTCTAAAAGCTTATTTCTCTATTAATGTTATACGCTTTTTATTAGTTGAAAATATTTAAATAAAATTAAATTTACATATCAAATGTCTCAGGTTCCTCATCTATATTATTTAAAGTACAATAAACATTAAAATCTAATATAAAACCATTAAGTTTTTTTATAACATCATTAATTAATAATTCATTTTTCATATATCTTCACCACTTTAATCTTATCAAATATTAATTTTTTTTTCATTAAACTTCCTTTTTTTCGACAAATCTTAGCAAAATATTATTGTAAACTTATTCTAAAATAATCTAAACTTGTAGAAATTAGAATCTATATATAGTATAATTATATTGGGTGAGAATATGAAATATCCCGGTCTTATTAATAAAAGTTATAAGAAAACAATTAATTATAAAAATAGAGGTATGGACTTAGAAAATTTAATTAATGAAGCTTGTAAGTACTATTTAAATAATGATATAGCGGTTATTTATAAAAAGCCTACTCCAATCGGAGTTATAGATGTTGATTATAAAAATGGGGCTCAAATTAATAAAGCTTATTTTAAAGAACCATCAACTTTAGATTACAATGGTTTATATAAAGGAAAATATATTGAATTTGATGCTAAAGAATGTAATAGTAATACTTCTTTCCCTATTAAAAATATTCATGAGCATCAGCTGAAACATCTAAAAAAAATTATTAATCATGGTGGTATCGCCTTTCTAATTATTGCAATGAATAATAACTATTATTTATTTAAAGGCGAAGATTTATTAGAATTTATTAAAGTTGAAACAAGAAAAAGCATTCCTTTTAATATAATTGATAGTAAAGGTTATAAATTAAATTATAATTATAATATTGGTCTGGATTATATTGAAGGAATTAATGAATGTTATAAGGAGTTGATTTTAAAATGAAAATACCAAAATTAAAAAAGAAAACTAGTAACAAATCAAAAAAGAAAGTAAATAAAAAGAATCTAATTTTAATTATTTTAATTAGTATGGGCATATGTGTTACATCCTTAATACTTGCTTTCTCATTATTTATAATTATTACTAGTCCTGATTTTATTCCTAAAGAATTATATACTAAACAAGCGACGGTTTTATATGCAAATGATGGCGTTACAGAAATTGCTCGTTATGGAAGTGAAAATGTTGAACTTATTACCTATAATGATTTACCAGAAGTTTTAGTTGATGCTTTAGTTGCTACTGAAGATTCAAGATTTTTCCAACATAATGGTTTTGATGCTGCACGTTTTATAAAAGCTTCTATGGGTCAACTTGCAGGACGTGATGCCGGTGGTGCTTCAACCATTTCCATGCAAGTTATAAAAAATACTTATACTGGTAATATTGCTGCAGGTATCAAAGGTATAATTCGTAAATTTACTGATATCTATATGGCAGTATTTAAATTAGAAGCTGTATACACTAAAGAAGAAATTATCGAATTTTATTTAAATTCTCAATGGTTAGGTGGCGGTTCTACTTATTATGGTTCAATTACTGGTATTGAACAAGGGAGCCAATACTTCTTTGGTAAATCTGTATCAGATTTAACTTTACCAGAAGCTAGTTTACTTGTTGGTATGTTTAATAATCCTTATTTATTAAACCCATATACTAATCCAGAAGGAGCTACTAATAGACGTAGTATAGTTCTAAGTTTAATGGAAAGACATGGTTATATATCTAAAGAAGAAAAAGAATTTGCCGAAGCTGTACCTGTAAAAAGTTTACTTGCTGTTCATACTAACGATTCAAGTAGTGAATATAGTGCTTTTATTGATTATGTATTATTAGAAGTTCAAAAAGAAACTGGTAAAAACCCTGTTGAAGTTCCAATGGCTATTTATACAACAATTGATACTAAAGTACAAAAAGTATTACATCAATTAGAAAAAGGTGAACTATATAAATTTAGAGATGATAAAATTCAATTTGGTATGGCTATTACAAATACTAAAAATGGAGCGATAACTGCCCTATCTGGTGGTAGAAAGTATGCAGCCAAGGCACTTAATAGAGCTGTTAGTCCAGAATATCGTGGTATAAAAAGAGGAATTGGTTCAACAGCTAAAATATTATTTGATTACGGACCTCATTTAGAATACTTACACAGTTCTCCTGGAACTATCTTTATTGATAAACCATGGACATATTCGACTGGAGCTGGCGTTTATAACTATGATAGAAGTTATAAAGGTGCTATTACCATGCGTGCTGCATTAGTTGATTCTCGAAATGTAACTGCTGTTCAAGCTTATCAGCAAGTTGCTAAAGCAGTTGGTGAAGATAAAATAGCTGATTTTGTTCATGGTCTTGGAATCAATTACGGAAGCAAATTATATGAATCATATGCTATCGGTGGTGGTATTGAGGTTGACCCTCTTACAATGTCTGCTGCTTATGCTGCTTATGGTCGTGGTGGATATTATATTGAACCTTATGCTTTTACTAAAATTGAATATTTAGAAACTGATGAAGTCTACACTCATCCTGTTGAAAAAACCAGAGTTATGAGTGAAGAAACAGCTTTTATGATTACAGATATGTTAGTTACTGCTGGAGCTAGTGGTGTTGGTGGAAGCTTCTCCGTTAAAGGAACTCATATTGCTGCCAAAGGTGGTACTACAACAATTTCAGCTAGTGATGCAAAATTAAATGGTATTCCTAGTTCAGCTACTCCAGACCATTGGAACATTACTTATTCTCCAGATTATTCTATAGCCTTATGGCATGGATATGATAGAAATACTGATGGATATTTCACTAGCGGTCAAGGAAGTGTTGCTCGTAAAGCTATTATGAAAGCTGTTGCTCCTAAAATATATAAGCAAAATTCGAAGTTTTCTAAGCCTTCGGGTGTAACTTCTGTAACTGTTGAACGTGATACATACCCCACAAAGCTAGCAAGTACTTATACTCCAAATAATTTAAAAATAACAGATTATTACAAAGACGGTTATGAACCTTCAGAAGTATCTTCAAGATTTGATACTCTTGTTAATCCTACAAATGGTCAAGCGTCATTTGATGGCACTCGTATTAATCTATCTTGGAATGCAATCCCAACTCCTGAAGCTATTGACCAAAATTATATTGAATCTATGTATAACGATTCTTATTGGAAAAATTTTGAAAAATATCGAAATACTTACTACGAAGAAAGAATTAAATATAATACAACTAATATGGGTGATATTGGCTATCATGTTTATTTAAAAGATGAAACTGGTAACTTAATAAGTTTAGGTTTTACAACTAATACTACTTATACTTATAATGCTAACCCAAGTACAAGTAATTATACTTTTGTTATTAAATCAGCTTATAGTATTTTTAAAGATAATATGAGTGAAGGTATAACTATTAATGCTCAAGCTGAAATGGATGATAATATAGGTAATATCGGTGGTCCTACTACTCCTGATAATCCAGATAATCCAGATAATCCAGATAATCCCGATTCTGGAAACACAGACAATAATAATGGTGCTTTAGATTAAGCACCTTTTTATATGTTATCAAATAAGTTTTAATTACGATTTTCTTTTAGGATATTCTTGATATTTTTTGAAGTCTATTTTCATAATTTTCAGATAATTCTTTTGTTTTTATATTTATATTCAAATAATATCTAATTTAATTTTATTAGTTCTATATCTTTAAACCCAAAAGAATATTCTGGAGCAAATCTCACATATTCACTTCTATTAATATCTTGTGATAATTTATTAGTTTCGCCTTTATGATATTCTCTTAAACCTACATCTAATGATTTATATAAATTAGGGCCAAATATTTTTTCTAAAACCTTTACTAAAGTTCTACTATCTTTATATAATACAGCATTATAAAATAGTTTAAATATTTCTTGATTAAAAAATAAAGGTTCAAGTAACTTAGTTATGTTACCATAGCTATATTCATATTCATCTAAATTTAGATTAGCTAGCAATTCTTTTAGTTTTAAATCGGTTATAGGTTTATATTTTAACATTTCTATTATTCCTAAGTATAAATAAACAATATAGCTATTGAATGCTTCTTCTAAATATCGATAATAATAGCTACCACTAAAATCAACTTGTGCTAAGCCACAATAAAATCCACCATCTTGTGAGTTATCATAAGAATTAATAATACTATTCATTGCATGTTTTAATTCATGTAAAAATTTATCTAATACTAGCCAAATAGGTATTAAAGAATTTCCATTTTCATCTCGCCACTCAGTAATAATTATAAAATCATTTTTATAAACTCTATTTTTATTAAAACTAGGGATTTCATAGCAATCTGTCTCAATATCGATTCTAGGATAATATTTTTTTAACATATTATCAAAACTACCATCATTTATTAGTATATATTTAGTACTTAATACTTCTTCGATAATATCAGATATATCAGGGTCAAAAGTTACAAAAGCAAAATAACATAAAGTTAAAACATTAATAGTATCCTCATCATAATGAAAATCTTTAGTTAATTTGATAATCAGTTTTTTTATATCATCTATTAACTTCATATTATCCCCTCTTTTGTTAGTTATGTATTATAAAATAAGCCAATAGAAAAAGCAAGCTATATATTCATAGTTTGCTTTAGTTTCTTAATTACCTTTTTCTCAATTCTGGAAATATAACTTTGAGAAATTCCTAATTTTTCAGCAACTTCTTTTTGTGTAAATTCCTCAGTATTATTAAGACCATATCTAAGAGTCATAATTTCTTGTTCTCGTGGTTCTAAAGAATTTATTTCTTTTTCTAAAACTTCTTTATTTAAAATTTGTTCATATTCATTTGGCACAAAATCAATTTCGGTACCTAAAATATCTTCTAAATGTAATTCATTACCATCTGAATCATAATTAAGAGCATCTTCAAAACTTATTTCTCCTCGCCGTTTTTTGTTTTTTCTAAGAAACATTAATATTTCATTAGAAATACACCTCGAAGCATAAGTAGCAAGTTTAATATTTTTGTCAAGCTTATAAGTATTAATTCCTTTAATAAGACCAATTGAACCAATACTAACTAAATCTTCAATATCATATCCAGTATTTTCATATTTTTTGGCCAAAAATACAACTAATCTTAAATTATGTTCAATAAGTTTATTTTTAGCATCATTATCACCCTTTCCAGCTTTAATAATTGCATTTCTTTCTTCTGCTTCGCTAAGTGGAGGTGGTAATTTATCAGTTGACCCCACAAAAAAGCATTCATTATATTTCCTTTTTAACCAAAGTAATATTTTATTAATCATATATATCCTCCAATATTTTATAATTTAATAAACAATCTATCCCATTTAACTTAAAATTAGTATCACTTAAACCGACTAAATAATTATTTAAAACAAAATTATTAATAACTATTTTATTTGGTTTAATAACTTCTAATAAGCCATGGTTATTTAAACTATTATAAGGAATATACATAGGACTTCTAATTTTAAAATCTCCTTTTAAACTTTTTCTATTTATTAATATTATAGGCTTATTAGTTATAGGGTCTCTTAATTTATTACCCGTATCTAAAAATCCTGTTAAAACTAAACTATCATCATCAAATATAATATTAACTTTATAATAATAATTTTTTATTTCTTTTAATACTTTAATACTTTTAATAAATATAAATAAGCTAAAAGGCGCTATCAAAAGAAGAACTAAATAATTAATACTTAAACCTTCATATATAAAAACTAACCCATTATTTTTATAACTAAAAGTATTTTTTAAATAATATAAAAAACCACCCAATATCAAACTAGAAGTATACAAATAAAATAAATTTTTCAAAGTATATTTCAAATCACGATATCCAAATGATAAAATCACCATTACCACACTAACTATAAATTTTAATAAAAACAGCTCAATACTATTCATTTTAAAAAATAAAAACAAAATACTAAGTCCCCCAAAAAAGGAACCTTTTAGTAACCGATAAATCGTAACATTTCTTCTTAATAAAATAGAAACCCCCATCAATAAAAAGAAATCAAACAGAAAATTTAAAATCATAATTAAATCGAGATATAGTTTCATAGGATCACCATTGTTACTATATCATGAACAAAACAGAAATTATGTCGTTTTATTTTTTAATTCATCAATTTCTTTTTGC
>CAPZYV010000051.1 GCA_948750805.1 uncultured Bacilli bacterium
GGATTTGAACCTCCGCGCCAGCATTCGCCGACCTAGATCCTTAGCAGGGACCCCTCTTCAGCCTCTTGAGTACAACTCCATTAATTTAAGCTACTCCTAAATTTTACACTAAATAATCTCTCAAGTCAATATTATTTTACTTGTTAATTAGTATTTTATGCAAATATCTTTAATAAAAGAATATTATTCTAAATTTTACCAATAATAATTTTAGGTGAATTGTATGCAAAATAAAATTATTAAAAGAATTCATAATGAATTTACAAAAACTCCTGACTTAATTATTAAAAAAATAAAATTATCTCTCCTAGATACCATATATGTTGCTTATTTAGAAACTGTAAGTTCGAGTGATAAAGTAAATGATTATGTCTTAAAAAATCTAAGTTATATGAGTGGTACTAAAAATACCAAAGTCATTAATTTAGAAAGTATTTTACCAGGACCTAATTTAAAAGAAATAAATAATCTTGATGAAATAGAATTTTTTATAACTAATGGTTTTACCATCATTATTAGAAATAATAAAGTTCTTGCTATTGAGACTAAAGCTGATATTAATAGAAGTGTTTCAACACCCGATACTGAACCTGCTATAAATGGACCTAAAGATGCTTTTACTGAAAATTATCAAATAAACATGGGATTAATTAAAAGAAGAATTAAATCTAATACTTTAAAAAACGAAGAATATATAATTGGCAGGAAAACCAAAACAACAGTTGGCGTCTTATATTTAGATGATATAGCTGAAGAAGAACTAATTGATAGTATTAAAAATAAATTAAAAAAAATAGATATAGATGGCATTGTTGATTCTAGTACAGTTGGTCAATTATTAATGGACGAAAATAAAGTCCACTTTCCTACTTATATAGCGACTGAAAGACCTGATAATGTTGCTAGAGCATTAATGGAAGGTAAAATTGTCTTAATGGTTGATACTTCCCCTTTTGCTATAGTCTTGCCCGCATTCTTTATTGATTTTATAAATCCCGGAATGGATTCTTATGGTAAAAGTAATAATATTAACTTTATTAAAATGGTTAGATTCTTTTGTTTTTTCTTATCCATGGTTATGCCTGCTATTTATATTGCAGTCGTAAATTATAATCAAGAAACTATTCCAACCAATCTATTAGTAAATTTTAGTATTCAGCATGATGGTGTGCCTTTCCCTGCTATAATTGAAGCTCTTATTATGCTATTTATATGTGAAATGCTAAGAGAAAGTGATACCAGATTTCCTAACTCTTATGGTAGTGCAATATCCATACTCGGAGCATTAGTATTAGGTGATGCGGCAGTTGCAGCTGGTATTGTGAGTCCGATTATGATTATTACTATTTCTTTAACCTTTATGGCTAGTCTAATGTTTACCGAAATAGAAATTGCAAGTGCCCTTCGTCATATGCGTTTTATCTTTATTATTCTAGCTTCATTTTATGGATTACTAGGAATTATGTTTGGAGTTTTCTATTTTCTAATTCGTATTAATGATGTTTATTCTTTTGGAAAACCTTACTTTTATCCTCTTATGCCTTTTGATAAGACATATGTCTTTAAATCTTTCTTAAAAGGAGAAACTAAAAAAGATACACGTCGCAGTCCAATGCTCACTCGCAAAAACTTAACAAAACAAGGAGAAAATATATGAAAAAATTACTAATTTTACTTTTGGTTCCTATTTTCCTCGGAGGCTGTTATGATTATAATGAACTTGGCGATTTAGCTATTGTATCGGGAATCGGAATTGATTATAAAGATGAAGAATTTGAAGTAACTTTTGAAATATTAAGCACTAAAAAAGAAGGAGAACAAGGCTCTGCTTCTAGCAGTACTTACAATGTATCAGCAAAAGGAAATACGGTAGCTGAAGCTTTTTCTAAAAATGGTAATAATATGGATAAAGTCCCTTATTACGACCATATAAAAGTTGTTGTTATAAGCGAAGATGTAGCTAAAGAACACTTAAAACAAATTAGCGAATTATTAATTAGAAATTCTAAACTTCGTAATGAATTTTATTTAACTATTGCTAAGGATGTGAGTGCTAAAGATATAATAAGTAGTTCTTCTAAAGAAAAGCCAGTCGCATCACAATTTATAGTGGATTTATTAGAACATAGTAAAGATTCTTCTAGTGCTAGTTACTATGCCCCTTTTACAAAAACTTTAAGAAATATTTTAACTGAAGGTGAAGATGCTATTATGTCTGCACTAAAACTTGAAGAAGATAAAATAATATTAAGTGGAATGGCAGTATTTAAAAACTTTGAATTAAAATATATTTATGATACTAAAGAGGCTTCTATAATTAATTTACTTAATAATTTTAATCCTCGGACAGTATTTTTTGAAAAAAGTTGTAATGGTAAAAAAACAGTTATGAGTATATATGAATCAAATATAAAGATTGAACCTAATAATGAAGTTATTAAAATTAGTGGTAAATTAAATGGCCGAATTAATGAAAATAATTGTGACTATGATTTAAAAAAAGAGGAAACTTATCAAAAACTCCAAAAGGAATTTACAGATGTAATAACAGAAGAAATGAATAAAGTTATCAATAGCTTACAGTTATTTGAATCTAATGCTTTAAGCATTGGTAAAAGCTACTTTAATAAATATCGAAAGGAAAATTATTATTTATGGACTAAGCAAAATGTAAAATTTGATTTAGATTTAAAAATAAATAAGAAAGGACTAATATTCGAGGTGAAATAATGAAAGCAAAAAATTCTTATATTGTTTACTTTTTAACTAAAAGTCTTTTTCTAGGTTTTGGTCTTGCTACATTATTTGATAATTCTGGTAAAGATACTTATATAGGTATTTTATTAGGTTTATTTATAGGTCTAATATTTACTTATTTCTATTCTTATATTATTAAGAAAAAAGATGGAGAAGCTTTAAAAGATATTTTTAAAAAACATAAAATTATTGGAACTATTACAAGAATATTATTAATAATCGTAAGTATAATTATTGCCATGTATATTCTTATCATATATAAAATATTTGTTGTTAGTTTCTTACTTATTAATAGTCCTGAATTATTTGTATCAATCCCCTTTATTTTACTTACTACCTATTGTGCTTTTAAAGGTTTAAAAGTAATAAGAAGAGTATCTGGTTCCCTTCTTATTATAAGTTTAATTTTTTTCCTTATTATTTTTGGTAGTTTATTTGGATTTATGGAAACAACTAATTTCTTGCCTATTTTATCTACGCCTCCAACCGGCATTTTAAAAACAGCATTATTCTTTGCAGGAATATCTACTTTACCTAATATTTTAACACTTCATTTTAATGGCAATATTAAAGGATATACTAAAATGTATATTCTAGCAGCTATTATACTTGCAATTTCAACATTTTTGATTGAAGGTGTATTTGGCGAAATTTTAGTTAATACCTTTCGTTTCCCAGAATACATGGTTTTAAAACAAATAAAATTATTTCAGTTTATTGAAAAAGTCGAAAACATATTATCAGTAGTATGGATATTTGATTTATTAATTGCAATGATAATGAGTATATATTCTATTAAAGAATTGGTACCTGAGACTAAAAATAAATTTACAACAATTTTAATTTTAATAATTATGATTTATGTTATAGATAATTTCTTTGCATTCGATTACGTTAATGAACTAAGAGTATATTATATATTACCTTATATTTCTCTTATTATTCCAATTATTATAATTTTATTATTCTTGTATTTACTACATAAACCTAAAAATAGCAATTAGCTATTTTTTAATAATCATCAACAATATAATATACGCTATCATAAATATATTTATCTTTTTTATTTAAAGCATATAAAAACACTTCAATATTTAACTTTTTCAAACTGTTAATAAGATGTAGACTCGCAACATCATATATAATTCCCATAAAATCATAAGGGTATGTACTAGTACTATTTAAAACATAGTTAAGAACGCCAATTTTAAAGTTATTATTTTGAAATTTTTTTATCACACTATTAAAAAAGCTCATTACATAAATATTTTCTTTGTTATATTTATTTAATAATTTAGTTAATCTTTCGATATTAATATTTATATCTTTTATTTCTATTAGCATAATTTTATTATGCTTTATTTTTAGAACATCTTCTAGTTTTAATATTCCTTTTTGCTTTAATTCTTTATAATTTAAGTTCCAAATAAATTTACCATCAACTAATGGGTCATGATTGATAACAAATTCACTATCTTTACTTGTATAAATATCAAATTCAAAGCCAGCATATTTATTATTATTTATAGCACCTAAAAATGCAGGTATAGTATTTTCTTTTACAATACTATTTGTAACCCCTCTATGAGCAATAAGCATATAATCACCACTTAATTATATGCTTATTTAATTAATAACTTTATTAAATAATATAAACATAAAATTATCTCATTTTTTTAGATTTTATTTTTATAATTGCTACCATTTTTGTTCAAATAATTATTATTTTAAAACTAAAAACTAACAATTTTTTTCTTGTTAGTTATACGCTAAACTAGATGTCTAATCTTAAAACAATATTACTTTCAGGATAACATACACAAGGATGTATATAATTATTATTTTCTTCAGCGTTGGTAAGATTAGCACCTATTTGTTTTAGTTTTCCTTCTAAAAGAATACTTTTACAAAAACCACAAGTTCCTACTCGACATAGTGAAGGAGCTTTAATCCCAGCATTTTCCATCGCACTTAATAAAGATTCATTACTTTTACAAGTAGTGAGAATAAAATCATTTTTTAATATTACTTTTAAATCAAAAGTTTCAACTTCTTTAGGCTTATAATCAATATTACTTATATCATATCTTACAGAATTTCTAGGAATATTAAATTCACTTAAAACATTATTCATTGATTTATATAAGCCTTTAGAACCACACATCAAAATAGTATTAAATTCTTTAATAAATGGTTTTAAAATTTCATGATTTATATAACCATGATTATATCCTTCTTTTTCTTCTTGAGTTAAAGTTATAACAATTTTAACATTTTTACTTTTTTTGTTTATATCTTCAATTTCTTGTTTAAATATGATATCTTCATAAGTTTTTGCACTATAAACGATAGTTAAATCACAAGAAATCAAATTATCACAAACAGCTTTAGCTAAAGATATAAAAGGTGTGATTCCAATTCCACCAGCAATACAAACAACATTTTTTTCATCTCGTATAGGATTATATCCAAGCTCTCCCATTGGTTTAGATACTACTAATTTATCACCAACTTTTATATCATCTAACATAATATTACTTACTAAGCCATTTTTAACTCTTTTAATTGTAATACGATACATGTTTTTTAGTAAAGGTGAAGAAGATAAAGAGTAAGCTCGTGTAACAACATCATTTTGAATATTCATTTTAAGACTTACATATTGACCAGCTTTGAACTTTTGTAATGTGGTTGTACCTGCCTCAACGTCTGGTATTAATAAAAAGCTTTTAGTATCATAATTTTCATCGATAATTTCTTTTACTATCACATTTTGCCAAAGAGTAATTTTCTTAACTTCCGAATCAATATGTTTATCTTCTAAATTTTTATCCGAAAAACTTTTAATAATATCTTTTCTTGTTTTTTTTAAGGCTTCTATCTTGTCCATATTACTACTTCCCTTCTTCTAATAATTTTTCAGTTATATAATAACCACTTAAGAAAGAATTATCAGCACCTCCAGCAAATACTGAACTACTACCAACAAAACTTATACCTGGAATAAATTCATCATCAAAAGCTAATAAACGATGTATACTATTATCATAACCAAGCCTCATATAACCTAACATACTTCCATTTACATTATTAGTATATTTAGCAAAATCAAATGGAGTTTTAATTTCCATTTCTTCTATATATTCTCTAATATCTATTTTGAAAGTTTCTTCAAAATCTCTAATTAAATTATCAGCTAAATCTTCTTTTATTTGATTGTAATTTTCATTCGTTACTTTATCAAAAACATTAGTAGCATAATAACTAGTTCTAAGAACTAAAATACTTGTATTTTTAGGACTAGCATTTTCATTAACAACGTTAGGTACTATAGCTTCCCATGTACCATGATTCATGCTCATCATAGATTTAACATTTTCTTCACTGTTTATATTGTCAAACTTATAATAATGATAATTTTTCAAACCTAAAGACTGATAATCTCTATTAAGACCTAAATAAATATATAATTGGTTAGGCGATAAAGTCCGTGCATTTTCAATACGATTACATTCTTTATCATAATCTTTAAGTAATTCTTTAAAAACATATCTTTTAGATAAATCACATATTATATGTTTAGCTTTATATTCTTTACCATCACTTAGTATAACTTTCTTTATTTCTTCATTTTTTATTTCTACAACTTCAGAGTTATAAAATATTTTGCCACCTTTACTAGATATTTTTGCAGTTATTTTAAGTACCATATCTAAACTTTTATTATTTAAAATTACAATTTTCTTAAAGATTATTTTATACATAAAATCTGCAAAATCTATAAAGCTTAATTTATTTAAAGGACTTCCAAGTTCTACATATAAAAAGCTTAATCTATGAATAGTTTCCGTAGGCATTTTTAAATCATGCAAAGCACTAATAACATTCATTCCTAAATATTTATTAAAACTAGGATACTTATCT
>CAPZYV010000052.1 GCA_948750805.1 uncultured Bacilli bacterium
CATTTAAAATGGTTTTATCTTTGTCAGGCATTAAAAGTGCTTCACCAATTTTTAATTTTGTTCCTAAACCTTTACAATCAGGGCAAGCACCATAAGGGGCATTAAAAGAAAATAGTCTTGGTTCCAGTTCAGGTATAGAAAAATTACAATTTGGACAGGCATAAGTTTCACTCATTAAGATTTCTTCACCATTAATAATATGAATTAATACTTTACCATTGGCAAGTTTGGTACTATTTTCAACTGCTTCAAAAATACGGGGTCTTTCTTCTGGTGAAATGATTATTCGGTCTATTATTACTTCAATATTATCTTTAATATTTTTTTCTAAAATTATTTCTTCATCAAGAGAATAATTTTCGCCATTTACACGAACTCGAGAATAACCAGATTTTCTTAATTCATCAAAAAGGTCTTTATGAGTTCCTTTTTCGCCATGTACAACGGGAGCTAGTATTTCGATTTTAGTATTTTCTTCTAATTCGAGTATTTTATTAGTCATTTCTTCGATTGATTGTCTTTTAATAGGAATATTATGAGTTGGGCAGTAGGGTATACCAATACGAGCATATAATAATCTTAGATAATCATATATTTCAGTAATTGTGCCAACTGTACTACGGGGATTTTTATTAGTAGTTTTTTGGTCTATTGAAATACTTGGACTTAAACCTTCAATGGAATCAACATCTGGTTTTTCGCTTATACCTATAAATTGTCTAGCATATGCACTTAAAGATTCAACATATCTTCTTTGACCTTCAGCAAATATAGTATCAAAAGCAAGAGAAGATTTACCACTTCCAGAAACTCCAGTCATTACAATTAATTTATTTTTAGGAAGTTCTATACTAACATTTTTTAAATTGTTTTCACGAGCTCCTTTTACAATTATTTTATCCATATTAATTTACTCCTTTATATTTTTATTGTGGAAAATTTTAATTTTTTTATCACCAAAAACAAACATATTATAACATACTAGTGTTTGCTGGTCAAATGTTTTCTTGACAAATTAGCTATTTTATGTTAATATAGCACGCAAAACCAAAAGAAGGGGTACTTTAATTGGTTAAAGGGGGATTTAATAATGTACGAGGAAAAAACAAGAAAAAGTATAAGTATTAATTGGAAATCATTATTAATTAAAATGGTAATACTTTTAGCAGCATTATTTATTGTGATTTGGATTGTATCTTTATTTAATAAAAAGGATAGTAAAGGTAATGAATCTAATATTAAAGAAAATTTACAAGCTATGAAAGTTGCTGCTGAAGAATATTTTGTTGGTTCAAGATTACCAGATAAAATTAATACAAAGAAAAAAATCACATTGGGAGAAATGTTTGATTCAAAATTATTAATTGAATTTAAGGACCAAGATAATAAAGAGTGTGATAGTAAACTTAGTTATGCTGAAGCAACTAAAGTTGATGAAGAAAGTTATACCATTAAAGTGAAATTGGTTTGTAGTGAGCAGTCTGATTATATTATTAACACTAAGAAAATAGAAAATAATAGTATAGATGATAATAATGACAATAATTCTAATGTTGATGATAATCAAAATAATGATAATAATAATTCAAATGATAATAACAATAATGATAGTAGTAATAATACAGTTACAAAGCCAAATAAAAAACCTACTGTGGGTGTTAATACAAATAAACCAAGTACTTCAAAACCAAGTACTTCAAAACCAAGTACTTCAAAACCAAGTACATCAACAAAACCAAGTACACCTACAAAGCCAAATACTGATAATAAACCAAGTACAACTTGTAAATATGGTAATAAAGAATATAATTCTTATTATCCTCTAGCGTATATAGTTGCAGGTAATTGTGCTGTTAATCCAAATAATATACCTTCTAATGATGATAATAAAGTAACAGATATAGCTGTAAAGGAATATCAAAAATTAGTTAATGAAATATCTGCCTTAGCAAATAAGACCAATACTCGTTTATTTGTAGCTCAACCTGTTTTTAGAAAGGTTTATAATACTTCAGGTACTGGTGTAGTAGGATATACAGTAGAGTTTATAGCTAGACAATATATTGGAACATATACATCTAAAGTTATTTATGAATATCATTTAGACCAAAATGGTAATAGAAAAGTATTAATAGATAATAGAAGTGGTATTAATAAAAATCAAGGAACTTTAAATAATACTACTACAAATAAAGTGGTTAAAGTTAATAGTATTTCTTTAAATGCTAAAGATTTAGATTTATATGTTGATGATACTTATTCTTTAAAAGTAACTATTAATCCTACAAATGCGACTAATAAAAATGTTAAATGGACTAGTAATGATAATGGAGTTGCAACTGTAAGTAGTAATGGAGTTATAACGGCTAAAAAAGAAGGATACGCAATTATTACTGCAACGGTTGATGGTAAAAATGCTTATGTTAGAGTTAATGTTCGAAAAATTGTTAGAGAGTATTTTGAACTAGTAAGAACTAAAGTTACGTTAGAAAATGGCGAAACTTATTCTTTAGACTTTGATAGTAATATTACAAATGATGCAAGAGATATTTCTTGGTCAACTTCTAATTATAGAGTAGCAACTGTAAACTCACGTGGAATAATAACAGCAAAAGGTAGTGGAAAAGCTATTATTACGGGAAGAATAAATGGTATTACTTCTGAAATAGTGGTTAATGTTTTAGAAAATAGTTATCTTGATATATTAAATGATGAATCTGTTACAGTGTTTGTTGGTGAAAAGCATTATATAAAAGTTGATACTAACATCGATAATTTAAAATATCAATCTAGTGATACAAAAATAGCAACGGTAACTTATAATGGAATAGTAACAGCCAAAAAACCAGGTTGGGTAACTATTACGATAAGTGGTAATGGAATTAGTAAAAAAGTAAGAATTTATTGTGCAGAAACTACATTTATTTATGATTCATGGGTAGATTAAATTCTACTTTTTTTAATTCTTATAATAATTTTTAAAAAAATCAGGCAAATTCTTACTTGATATGAGCGTGAAACATTTTTAGAGAGTGTATCTATATAGAATAAACTAAGCATTAATTTTCTTGTTTTGTTCTTGGCCCTCATCATTGGCTTCATTCATACTAATTACTACATTGTTAAAAGAGGTGGTGTTTTTATCTGCTATTTTTTCTACTTCTTTTAACAGAGAATCTTTAATATATAAAGACTTGTAACTAGCTGGATTTTTTTGCCTTGTCTGTCTTACAACAAAATCTTTTTTCACACCTCATATATATTTTAATATGTTTTAAAAATATAATAAAGCTTAGAATTTTCTAATAGATATTTTATGCTAAAATAATTTTTGTAAAGTTATATAATAACACTTGAATATAAATAATCTTGTTTGTTATAATAAATTTGGTGAGTAAAAATGGATTATAAATATACGTCTAGAAGTGTTGATGATACTTTAGAATTAGCACAAAATATTGAAAGTGAAAAATTTCCTGGTATGGTTATATGTTTAAATGGCGATTTAGGAAGTGGTAAAACAGTTTTTGTTAAAGGTTTTGCTATGGCTCTTGGGCTTGAAGAAAATATTACTTCGCCAACATTTAATATTGTAAAAGAGTATTTGACTGGAGAAGCTCCTTTATATCATATGGATGTTTATCGTATTGATGATAATAGTGATTTTGGAGTAGAAGATTATTTTAATAAAGATGGTATTTGTATTTTAGAATGGTCTGAGTTGATTCTTGATAGGTTACCTAGTGAAAGACTTGATATAAATTTTAAAATCGTTGATGAAAATACAAGAATTCTTGTTTTTAAACCTTATGGAGAAAAATACGAAGAATTATGCAATGCGGTCTTATAATCTCACTTTTTAAGTGATTTTTTTTAAAAAAGGAGGGTTAAATGTATACATTATATATTGATACACATTTTATAAATTTAGTAGTTGCACTTATTAAAGATGATATTTTAATTGAAGAAAAAGTACTGGAAAGTAATAAACATTCAGAAAATACTATTAATCTGATAAAATCAGTGCTTGATGATAATAATATTACTATTGATGATATAAAAGAAGTTATAGTTATAAATGGGCCAGGTTCATTTACGGGAGTTAGAATTGGAGTAGTAATTGCTAAAATTTTAGGTTTTACTAAAAATATAAAAATAAAGGTTATAACTTATTTAGAAGCTTTATCTTTAAAATATAATGAAGATGTAATAATAGGTATTAAGGACCGTAATGGAGCTTTTATTGGGGAATTTGATAGGTTTCATAAGTTAGCAAAAGATTATTATTATCTAAGTAATGCGGAACTTAAAACTTGTAAAGAAAAGATTATATTTGATGATTCTGTTAATATAGATTTGGTTTATAAATATCTGAAATGTAAAAATGCGATAAATCCTCATATGATTAAACCATTATATGTAAAGAAAATTGAGGTGGATAAATGATTAGAGAAGCAAATGTATATGATATTCCTAGAATTAATGAATTAGGAAATTTGTTACATGATAATTTTGACAGTCTTTATAATATAAACGAAATGTTAGAAGATGGAATATCAAAAGTTATTGTTTATGAAAATGATGATAATATAATAGGTTTTATTACTGCTACTTATCTTTATGATACATGTGATATTTTGAGTATTGTAGTAGATGAAAGTTATAGAAGAAAAATGGTTGCTTCTAATCTTTTAACTTATTTAATAGGCGATTTAAAAGAAACTTTAAAGTTAATGACTTTAGAAGTTGCAACTAAAAATACAGCGGCAATAAAGTTATACGAAAAATTTGGTTTTGAAAAAGTTCATATTAGAGATAAATATTATAAAAATGATGATGCTTATTTAATGGCAAGGAAGTGGTAAAATGAAAGATATATTTATACTTGCTATTGAATCTTCATGTGATGAAACTAGTATGGCAATTGTTAAAAATGGAAAACAAGTTATTAGTTTAGTTATTAATACACAAATGGATACGCATGCGATATATGGTGGAGTAGTACCAGAAATAGCTAGTAGGATGCATACAGAAGCTATTACTTTTGTATTAGAGGAAACTTTAAATAAAGCTAATATGAAAATGGAAGATATGGATGCAATTGCGGTTACTTACGCACCGGGACTTACTGGCAGTTTGATTGTAGGTATTGAGGCGGCTAAGACTTTAGCTTTAGTGTATAATAAACCATTAATTGGTGTTAATCATTTAGCAGGACATATTTATGCTAATAATTTAGATGATAGCTTAGAGTTTCCACTACTCGCTTTAATTGTTAGTGGGGGACATACGGAACTTGTTATTATGGAATCGGATTATAAATTTAAAAAACTAGGTGAAACTCTCGATGATGCTATAGGAGAAGCATATGATAAAGTGGCAAGAGTTTTAGACCTTAAATATCCTGGGGGACCAAATGTAGAAAAGTTAGCCTTAAATGGTAAACATACTTATAATCTTCCAAGACCTGTAATGGATGATACTTATAATTTTAGTTATAGTGGACTTAAAAGTGCAATTATTAATTTAAAACATAATGCGGAACAAAAAGGGGAAGAAATTAATAAAGCAGATTTAGCAAAATCGTTTCAGGATGTAGCTATTGATGAGTTAGTGAGAAAGCTAGAAAAGGCATTTATAGAAACTAAAATAAAAAGATTAGTTATTGCAGGAGGAGTTTCAGCGAATAAATATTTAAAAGATGAAATAAGCAAATTATGTCAAAAATATAATGCTAAAATGTTAATACCTAGATTACTTTATTGTACTGATAATGCAGCGATGATTGGGGCAGCAGCTTATCCTTTATTCTTAAAAAAAGAATTTAGCGATTATACATTAAATGCTAGTAGTAGTGTGGATATTTGTTAAGTTATTAATTTATTATACCTAGTAAATATTTTCATATAATTTAAAAAGGTTTTACTTATTAAAGTAGAACTTTTTTAATATTTAAAGTTAAAACTTAATCCGTTTAGTAAGTTTCTTAGAATATATATAAGTTTACTGTGAGTAAATTACCAAATGTGTTTATAATCACCTAATTATTCATTTTGAAGATATTAAATTGTGATTATGATATTTAGAAAATAATATAAAAACATTGAAAAATAATCAGCAATATTGTATACTAGAAATATATGATAGAAGAATCATGTTTTTTGTAAAATAGATATGAGCCTATTAATGTAATAAGATGTTTTGACATGTTTTGTCGAAAGTAATGAAATAAAAAAAGAGAAGTAGTAAAATAAAAAAATAGGAGAAAATAAATATGAAAATAGAAACATTAAAGAAAAGTCATAAAAAAGAAATAATTATAGGAATAAGTTTATTTG
>CAPZYV010000053.1 GCA_948750805.1 uncultured Bacilli bacterium
AAAGCATGTAAACTTATTAAGCAAGCTTTTAAAGAAATGGAAATGGGTAAATTTAACGAGGAAGAAATTAAAGCAGCAAAAGAGAATTTTATTTTTTCACTTAATTTAGCTTTAGATAATCCAGCTGGTATTCTAAACAATTATGTATTTAATGTATTTGATAATTTGCCTTTAATAGAAGAAAGAATAAAATTAATAAAAGATGTTACAAAAGAAGAAATTATTAATGTTGCTAAAAAAATTAAACCAAATATTTCTTTTGTTTTAGAGGGGGATGAAAATGGAGAAAATTAGTATTAAAGGTATAAATGAAGAAATTTTATACATAGTTTCTAAAAAAGGATTGCCAATATATATTTGGAAAAATGAATTTGCGAAGAGTTTTTATTTATCTTTAAATACTCTGTATGGTTCTATTGATACAGAATTTATGGTTGATGGAAAAAAATATAAAGTTCCTAATGGTATAGCTCATTTTATGGAACATATTAAATTTAATATTGATAAAGATACTACTGCTAATGACATTTTTGATAAACTAGGAAGTGACATTAATGCTTTTACTACTTTTAAATATACAAGCTATTTAGTTTATGGAACAAGTAAAATTGATGAGAATTTAAATAATTTACTTGATTATGTTTATAATCCTTATTTTACAAAAGAAATGATAAAGAAAGAAAAAGGAATAATTACTTCTGAAATTAATATGGGTAAAGACCAACCATATAGCAAACTTTATTTTGAATTTAATAAAGCTTTATATCATAAAGAAAAATTTCGAAATTTAGTTACAGGTGATATTGATGATATTAAAAATATTGATTTAGAAGATATTAAATTAATATATGATGTATTTTATCATCCTAAAAATATGTTTTTAATAGTAACTGGAAATGTTAATCCTTATGAAATTGAAAAGATTGTTAATGATAATTTAGATAAAAAAGATATTATTACTTATTTAGAACCTAAAAAAGTAAAGATTAAAGAGCCTAAAGGAGTTTATAAGAAAGATGTTATTTTAGAATCTAATGTAGAAGTTGAAAAGGCTAAAATAGGTTTAAAAATAGACCGTAAAGTATTTAAAGGCATAGATAAAGTTAGATTAAATATTATATTAAGTCTTATTTTATCAAGTAATTTTGGTGATACATCTGATTTTAAAGAAGAAATGTTGCAAGAAGGTCTTATAACTTATTTGGCTTATAATAGATATGTTGAAGATGAATTTGTGGTTTTAGATATAACTCTTGAAAGTAAATATTTAGATGAAGCCATAAAAATGGTGTTAGAAAAACTAGATAATCTTTCTATGGATGAAATAGATTTAAAAAGAAAAGTAAATTCTGCGATATCTAACATGGTAATAAATTATGAAGATGTGGAAAATGTTAATAATTTATTACAAAGCTATATAATTAATTATGGAGAAATAATAGATAACACTAAAGAAATATATGAAAGTATCACACTTAATGATATTAATAATGTTATAAGTAAAATAAATACTAAAGAAAAGACAATAGTTAAGATGGTTAAAGACTAGGTCTTTTTTTATTGTTTAATATTTATTTTTATGAGATAATAAACTTTAGAAAAGGAGATTTATATGGTAAAATTAGAAGAATTATCAAAAATAGGTATTGGAACATGGAAATTAGATGTAGAAAATTTTGATGAAGAATTAGAAGCTTTAAAATATGCTTTTCATTTGGGAGAGAATTATACATCTTTATCTATGCTTTATAATAATGGGTTAAATGTTAAACAAATGAAAAGATTTTTAGATAGTGTTCCAAGAGATAAAATATTTATTATGGTTAATTTAGATCCAACTATTAATGATAAAAGAGATGTGGAAAAACAACTTGATTTATACTTGAGGGAGCTTGATTTAGAATATGTTGATGCAATTCAACTTCATAGTCCTAGATTTACCAATATCTCTTTAGAAGAGGTATATGAAGAAATAAAACGTCTTGTTTTAATAAAGAAAGTACATTATGTTGGAATTAGTAATGTTAATTTAGAGCAATTAAAAGCTATGTGTAAGATTGTAAAACTTGATTTTTTTGAAGGAGTATATAATTTAGAATGTAAAATATATGAAGATATTGGTGTTCTGGATTATTGTGCTAAAAATAATATTAAATTTGTAGCGTATCAGCCTCTTAGAAGAAATAGAACAGCACTCCGAAATTATGATGTTTTAGTTAATTTAGCTAAAAAATATCAAAAAACGCAAAATCAGATTATTATTAATTATTTAGTAAATGAAAAAAATATTATGCCTATTATTAAGTCTTCTAATAAAGATAGAATTAAAGAAAATATAGAAGCTTTAAATTTTGAAATGACACAGGAAGATTATGAATTGCTAAATAATTTTCGAAATAAAGAATTTGATAATATAAAAGTTTCTTTTGGAAAAGAAAAGGGAGTTCAAATAGACCAATTACCTAATCAACTAGACTAATTACTTGAATAATGATATAAAATGATGTAAAATTTAGATAGTGATTGATATGGATTTTTATAATAACTTAAATGAAATGATTTTATATATTGAAAATAACTTATATGAAGAGATAGATTATCAAAAATTAGCAAAAATGGTGGGAGTAAATATTTCGACTTTACAAAGATTATTTCCTTTAATTAGTGGAGTTACTCTAACAGAATATATTCGAAAAAGAAGATTAACTCTTGCTGGTAAAGATTTAGTACAAAGTAAAATGAAAGTTATTGATGTGGCGTTAAAATATGGCTATACTAATGCGACGACGTTTTCAAGAGCTTTTACGAAATTTCATGGGATAAAGCCGGCCGAAGTTAAAAAGACTAGTAAATTAATTTATTATCCCAAACTTGAATTTACAATTCCAATTATTGAGGAAGAATTACAGTATGAAGTTATTGAAATGGAATCTTTTGCAATATATGGGCTCGGTATAAAAACAGATAATGCCAGGATAAAAAAAGAAGCCCCTTTATTGTTTACCAAAGTAAAAAAAGATTATCCAATGCCGGATTATGGAATGATTGTTTATCAAGACCGGTTTAATAGTGACCAATATGAATACTGGGTCTTATGGAAAAATAAATATCCCAATATGACGGAAATAAAATTTCCTAAATCAAGATGGCTTAAATTTAGAATAAATTCGCAAGAAGCAAAAGATATTCAGGAAATGTCTGATAGATTTTATTTGAAATTTTTACCTACTTGTATGTATTCCTTAAAAGAATTACCAGAATTGGAATATTATCATAGTGATGAAGAAATAACTGATTTTTTAATACCAATAAATTAACATTTATTGTACATAAAAAGTCAGTTTTTTTTTATAAAAATAATTTATAATATGGGCAGATAAGGGGTTTTTAGGATGAAATATTATTATGAGATTTATCTAAATAATAAAAATATATCCGCCGAAGCTTGGCATAATTATCTTCTTGCTTTGCAAAAGTTTATAGGAATAATGCATTTTTGGAAGATTATTATTAAATTAGATTATAATAAGATTAGATATTATATAGAATCTCCGATTAAGCTTCCTATAACTTTAAATAATATGAATTTTTTATTAAAAGAAATAGAGGAAATAGTAATAAATAAAGGAATATTCCGAGGTATTTATTTTAATAATGTTTTAGATAATGTTGTTAGTATATATAATAATTTACAAAAAAAAGGTAAAGATTATCAAGAAATAGTTTTATATATGAGAGGATATAATAAAAAAAATCCTTTTTGGCAAGCAATTGAACTAAAATATAAATATAAAAATAAAGTATACTCTAAAAAATTATTTTTTAGAGTACCTATAAATATTTTACAGATTGATTTTAATGAAGCTAAAAGTTTTTGTTATACAAAGTTTCCTAAATATATGAGTTTAGATAAAGTAATACATTTATTTCGGAATGATGAAGTGGGTTCAATTATGAAAGTGGATACATTTCCTTATTTAGAAAATAATTTCTTTTTAAATCATAATGCTTTTGATTTTGATAAACATTCTTTAGTAATGGGAGCAAGTGGTTCTGGAAAATCAAAATTTCTTGCACTTTTAATTAATAATATTTATAAATATAATAAAGAAAAGTATAAAGTAGTAGTTATTGACCCTCATGATGCCTTAAAAGATGATTTAGGTGAGGTACAAAATCAAGTTATTGATTTTAAAGATGATAGAGTTATTGATTTGTTTAAAAATAATATAATGGATATAAATGCTAATGTAGAACTTTTAATGAGTCTTTTTAAGTCATTAATTAATGATTCTTATAATGCTAAATTAGAACGAGTTTTAAGATATAGTATTTATATTTTACTTGAGAAGAAAGATTTTTCCTTTGTTAATTTAAGACGCCTTTTACTTAATTTAGATTATCGTAATGAAATAATTAGAGAGTTAAAAAATGATTTACCTCCTAGTGTATCTTATTTCTTTTTAACGGATTTTAATGAACTTAAAACAGCTAGTTATAATGAAGCGATATCACCTATAATTGCATTTATTGATGAGATGCAGATGGTTCCAGTTTTTAATCATATAAAAGAAAATAAAGGCTTAATAGATATTATTAAAAATAATTTTTTAAGTGTCTTTTCTCTAAATAGAATAAACCTGGGAGATAAAGTTACAAAAACAATATCGGGTCTTTTAATGCAGCAATTATTTTTGATTGCTGAAGAACGTATTATTGATGAACATATTATTTTTATTGTAGATGAAGTAGCGGTAATTGAAAATCCGATTTTAGCACGCTATTTATCGGAAATGCGAAAGTTTAATGTAAATGTTATTTTAGCAGGACAATATTTTAGTCAAATTAGTGCTGATTTAAAAGACGCTATTTTAGCTAATACTCTTAATTATTATGTATTTAGAGTAGCAAGAAGTGATGCTATATTGCTAGAAAAAAACTTAGAGATAAAGTTAGTAAATAGTGATGAGTGTGAAGATAAATATAAATTGCTTGCTAATTTAAAAAATCAAGAGTGTATAGTAAGACTAAGTAAAAATGGATGTATGTATCCGGCTTTTAAAGCTAAAACGGTTAATTTTGTGCCAAAAACAAAAAATAATTATCAACAAAAAAAAGTAGAAGAAAAAATTGAAGAAAAAACATTTAGTTTTGAGTTTAATATCGATAGTGATGTAACTGCTAAAGATATTATGAGTAAAGCAAGTAGTTGTAGAAAGAAGGTATAAAAATGACAGAAATAGAAACTAAAGATGTAATTAATAAAATTTTTAAGGAAATATTTGATAAAGAATCACCATATAGTGTGGAAGAAATAAAAAATAAATTTGCTTTTGATGTGAGATTACCAGTTATGGTTAGAGATTCTATAACTGGAGAAGAAACTTATACTGTAACAGTTAATTCGCTTAAGTTTATAACTAATAGTAATATGGAAAAACGTGATAATAGTGAAGGTTGGATATTAGATAAAAAGCCGGTTAAGAATTTAAAAGAATTATTAGAAATTTGGGATAGTATTAATTATACAACAACGGAGCGAGTATATGAAAGTGTGAATGTTAGTAAAAGTGACCCTATATATAACTGTTCTAATGTTTATAATTCAACAGACTCTAGTAAATGTAATAATATAATATTTTGTGATGGGATACATGATTCTAATTATACGATTGCAAGTCAGAGAAGTACTAATCTTAATTATTGTATTAGAGTAGATGATTCTAATACATGTACTAATTCTTATAATGTAATTTGTTCAGCTAAAATTAGTAATTCTATGTTTATTCAGGATTGTAGTAATTTATATGAATGTATATTTTGTAGTCATATGTCAAATAAAGAATATTGTATTGCTAATATGGAATTTACTAAAGAAGAATATTTTTATTTAAAAGGGGAAATTATTAAATGGATTTTACAAAATTAAAATATTTAAATATACAGAAGTTTTTCATTGTGTTATAATTTAAGTGGTGATAGAAATGAAAAGAAAAAGTGTGTTATGGGGAATTTTATTAATTATAGTAGGTGTCTTATTTTTAGGAAATAGTCTTGATATTTGGCATATTAATTTATTTTTTAAAGGATGGTGGACTTTATTTATTATAATTCCTTCAATTATAGGATTACTTGATAAAGAAAATATGAGTGGGTCTATAATTTCTTTAGTCATAGGTGTACTTTTATTACTTGCCTCACAAGGAATTATTTCTTGGAATAAAATTTGGAAAATATTTATGCCAATTTTAGTTATTGTAATTGGAATTACCTTGATTTTTAGAAGTTTTAAAAAGCCTAAAATGAA
>CAPZYV010000054.1 GCA_948750805.1 uncultured Bacilli bacterium
AGAGTCCATGCTTTGTCTATTTTAGCAAAGTCAGTACTATATTTATCGTTGTATGCCTTTCTTAAAATGTCAGATTCTATTATTTTTTCTTCAGTCTTTTTATCCAAATAATTGACTTCTATTATATACTCTATATATACCGTTATTTTATTTGTGTTAGAATTGATTTTAGGGCGATTTCCAATTTGATACACAGATTGAGATAGGTCAGTAATTTTATCTAATTTTTTAGTGTCATCTTTTAATTTAACAGGAATATTTAGAGTATAAGTATGACTATAAAATGTCGAGCTTTCAAAATTATAATCTTTCGCTATTGCAGTTACATTATTTCCAGTTATTTTAATTTCGAAATCCTTAGATACATCAATACCAGTTTCATTAGTAACAGTTATTTTATCTTTTAGAATTTCATAATTAGGATTAACATTATCAATTAAAGATAAATATGTAAAAGATGATTTATCATAAAATTCTGAATTTTCTTTAAAATTTGAATAAATAGCTTCAAAACCGAAAGCCATTGAGTAATAACTATTGGGAACATATTGAGATGTTTTGTAAATAAGTTCCTCGCCAGGAATCACTTTTTCCTTGCTAACATTTCGGATGGGATTTGGCACTGAATCATAGGGATAAGGAGGTGCAAAAAAATAATCAATACGACATGATAAACCGCCATAAGTAAATGTATACGTAGAATTTTTTAAATTTTCTGTTAAAATCAAAACTGTTTGAGCATAATACCAAGCATCAGTATTTTCTCCTGTATTTTCTCCTGTTACCGCAATTCCATTACCTTTTGGTCCAACATTTCTAGTGTATCCTGGTTGCACAGTTTCAGGACTATTTTTTTTATAATAAATCTTTGATTGCCCATTTCTAGGGACTATTCCTTCTGAACCACATAGAAATTCGTATAAGGCGCACCGATTGGCATTTGCATCAAAATCATTAAAAAAGCTATTTATATAATTAATATCTCCATATACGCCTTTATCTGTTTTAGGATTGTAGGTACCAGACTTATAATAGGTCATAACAAAATCACAATAAGCATACTCTGCTCCAAGAAAAAACTCTACAGGATCACCAATATTAAGATTTTTTAAATATGAATCTTTAGGATTAGCTTGATCTTGACTATGTAACATATTTACGGTATCTTGTATTCTTAATTTAATAAAGCCCTTAGTTCCTTCATAAACTTTAACATTATTTATTTTTATAACAACATCTAACTTTTCACCAAATTTATTAACTGCACAATTTGTAATTATTAATAAAGCCTCATCATTATTGTGTAAAGTAATAGTTGGTAATTCTTTCCCTCCTAGATTTTCTGATTTAGTTTTGGTAACTTTACCACTTGTTTTTTCATCATAAATAATGAATTCTGTATCTTTATTAACTAAAAGTGTTGAATAAGAATAATCAATGCTTAAGCTATTTAATTCTGAATAATCATAATATTCTGGTACGCTTGATGAGTTTAATAATGGTTTTGGAACAACTTGATTAGTATTATTCTTATCATAAGAAAAAGTTATCGTAAGTAATAAACAACCAATAATTAAATATATATTGTTTAAAAGCTTTCCTTTTTTCATCAGTGTTTTTCCTCCTTAATTTGCTTTACTAAAATAGAATGTAGGCGTAACATACAAATTAGTTTTAAACCCACTAGGTATAACCATATTTTTATTTTTATTATTTATATACACAATTTCACCACTTTGATTTTTAGCTTTAGCATAATCTAAAGTATATAATACGCCATTTGCATCAACATAAGTTATTATATACTCAGTATTATTTAAAATTTGTGCTCTTGTAGTAGCATATTTATTATCATTTACAGAAGTATTATATTTCTCTTTTGTAGATTTTCGGGTTAAAGTAATTGTACCTTCTGAAACAGCTGTATAATTATTAGTGCTTTCATTATATATTCTAGGATAGATTTCTAAAGTGTTTTTAGAGGCGTTTTTTAAATTTAAAGTATATAATTTCGTTTTATCATCAAGAGTATCTCTTTCTTCCGAAATTGTTTCATATCCATCAACATAAAAATCATATTTCTTATTTTTGGGTAAATGAGCATCAGAACTAGATTTCATTTCTGAACATTCACCAGTATCAAATAAAACATTTAAATTATCACTCTCAATTTCTTCATCATTTAATAATAGTTTAAAGGCAATTCTATCATAGGCTTGGACAACAAATAAAGCTTGATTTAAGTAGTGATAAGAATATCCAAGTTTTGCATAATTATAATGATTTTCTATATCAGACCACAATCTTTTAGCATAGCCTATAGGGTCAGCATCAACTTCTAAAGTGGTAGTTTTATTTGAATCTTTTAAACGACCAAATTCTGCTATAGTTTCTATTCTTTTATTATATTTTTTAGCTAAAGGAATCTCATTTTCTAAACGTGTTAACATTAAATTTCTTTGATAATTCATAATGCTTATTCTATCTGCATTACTTATTATCTTTTCAAAGGCAACTTTAGCTCTTGCTTTTTCTGAATCATTATATTGGGAATCATCAGCAAAATATTTATCATAATTAAAAGGAATACAATTTACTAAAACAATTCCTCTTTTTTTAGCATAATCATAAGCCTCACTTATTGTATTAGCATAAACTTCGATAGTATCGATAGGAATTTCTTTTAAGGCTGCAACTATATGCCACTCAATATCTAAAACAATTCCTTTAATACTATTTTCGGAATTTAAGGAATTATAATTATATAATTCATCAATTTTGGCTTTGATTCGCTCAATATTATTATACCAAGAATAATCTCCTGTTAGCCAATATACATTAATATTATTTTGTTTTAATTTGGAAACAACATTAGCTACTGAGCCATCTTTAAAATTAGTATTTCTAAAGCTATGATACAAAGATGATATTTCCATATTCTTTAATTCTTTTATTGTAGTATCTATATTTGCATCCAAAAATGGGATTTCATTCCAACTATACATAGTATATTCTTTTTGGGCTTTTTCTTTAATTTTTAATGAAGCTTCTAAAGTCTTACCACTGTTATCATTTTGAATATCATCTAAATTTAAAAATATTATTTCAAATTTCCAAGTTTGATTTGTAGTATCTGCTGTTTCAATATTATAATCCTTAGAAATTAATATATCATCTCTTTCTTCAGTTATATCAAATCCACTTTCTCCATTTAATGTAACATAATTTAGACCTTCAATTTCAGTAATAACATTTTCATTTGGATCAGTTACCTTTAATAATAATTCTGGTTTTTTATCAAGCGTAGAATAAATAAATGTATTTCTTTTAATCTCAAAATATAAACTATAATTGTATTTTGCATAATTAGCTAGTCTAGATGTTAAGGTAACATTTAAATCTGCTGTATCTTTTATGTTCCCACTATTTTTGTTAAAATTTTCTAAATTGATTTGAAGATTAATATCTTTACTACTTCTATATGATAATTTATCATTAACTTTAGTTTGAGCCTCAACTTTTGAGCTTGAACTTTCAACTTTAATTTCTGCAGTAAAATAAGCAAATGTTACACTTATTCCCACAATAAGTAAGGTTATAAAAATCAGTAATGTTAAAATAGTCTTTTTTTTATTCATAATAAAACTCACTTCTATCTATTCATAAGAACTTCATATGGTTTAGCTTTAGTACCTTCTCCACCTAATTTAAAATGAGTGTCAGCTTTTAGGTTTATAACGGGACGTACTCCATAGACATTAGCTGCTAAAGGGTCAACAATTTTTCCAGTTCTATTAACTACAAATACATGGGCAGATAATTTTTCTGAATATTGTGAAGGAGACATTGTCCAATATGTATTTTTACTAAATAGCCAATGCTCATCTACTCTTGTACTACCATATGTCCCTCCTGCAAAAACAACTTCATCAACTGTAATTAAGCCAACTGGAACTTTAAACATATCACTAGATTCAGCACACTTTAATGAAGGAGTTTTACTCCATATTCTGGCTAATGGCATATATTTTGTTGGCTCTTGATTTATACCTGTACCTTCACTACGACTACGATCATTGCAAAAACCAACATTTAAATCTAAATATTCGCTATATTTTTCCTTTAAATTTACATTGTACCAACCATTTAACGACTTTGTACCTGTCGAATTAACGCCTCCTAAAATTTCAGATGTTGTTTTATTACCATGAGGTTCTCCAGTTGTGTACATAAAACCAACATATTTCGTATCATTTTGAGTTCCACTATATTCCCTATTAGAAATATTTAAATATTCACCATTATGATTTAAATCAACACCATTATATATCATACGTAAAGTGCCATCACCATTAACTCTAATAATTCGCCAATACATATCTTTGCCAGCTCTTATAACTTCTGTACAATTATTATTAAAATTTTTAGCTGTCTGACATGCTTCTAAAGATGTATATTCTTTATAATTATTAGAATTATTATTAAATACCGTAGGGTCTTCATCAAAGTATCCATAATATACTGTAGGAGCATCATCAGAATATTTTCCAAACTTTACATAGTTATTAGGATTGATACCAGCATAAAAATAACTATTACCATCATTATCCTCAGTTATATACAATTTATCGCTATCTTTTTCTGTATCAACAGTTATTACACCATTTCTTATTGAACTCGTTTTATTGTTTTCTTGATAACCTAAAACTATATCGGGAATAGTTAATACATCTGGTCTTTTTAAAGTATCACTACAAGTAACATCACCGTCATTTAGTTGAATACATACAATTTGGTCAGTTCTCACATTTAAATCTAAGTTTATTTTATTTTCTGTAGGTATAATATCCATATTTGGAGTACAGATATTGGCATAAGAAATACAATATTTTATTGTAGATACATCACCAACTATATCTCCTGATAAAACTTTATTTTCATATCTTGTTTTAATCTCTGGTACACTAGTATGTTGAATTTCTGAACTAGCAATAACATTTATTTTAGAACTATAAACTTTATTTGCTCCTTGAGCCGTATTTGTCTCATAATCTAACCATTCTCTTAATGCAAACTCTTTTGTTTCATTTCCCGCGATTTCTCCGACATAAATATTAAAAGCTTCATAGGCATTATTCACAGTTGGTTCAACCATTGGATTAGTACTTAAAATAGAAACCACATTATCCATAGTATCATTAGACAATGAAACTTTAACATAGTCAGCACTTAAAGAATTATCCATTTGATTTAAATTTTCGATATTTATTTGAAACTTAGTAGGAGTTTCACAAGAGTTTTTTATACTAAATTTATATGATTCTAGTTTTAATCCTTCTACATCTGTTATAGGCAGCGCGTTATTCAAATTTAAAGAATTTGATTCATTTTCAAGAGAAATATTTAAACAACCACTTTTAAAGGTATTAGCTAATTCTTGTTTATTGCCAACAGATAAAAAAGCATAGGAGCCAGTAACTGTTATAATACACACCAATCCAACTATTAACCATATCAAAATACTTTTTTTATTTTCTAACATTTTTACCATCCCTTTGCTAAAATGCAATATATCATACATATTGTATTACACATTTTTAGTATACACTATTATTAATGTTTTTTCAACATGTTTAATATTAGGTTTAACTTTTTTTTGGTAAATTATAATAAAAAGGTGAATTATTTTTTTAAAACTATAACTGGACACTGATAAAGAAATTTACTTAGAAGATAAAAAAAGCATTTATTTTGATTTATAAATGCTTTTAATTTTCATCAAATATAATATTTTTACTTTTTAAATTATCAAGACTATTACCACTATATATCCATATTGGCAAATATGGTAAAACTTTTAATAAAGATTCATATAACTCTTTTATACCATCAGATATAGTATTTAATACCTTTTTATCATTTATATTAAATCCCATATAAATAGTTAATTCATCTATTATTTGATTAATATATACTGGTTTTAAATGAGCCTCCAAATAATTTAAAAACTCATAAATATCTTTTTTAAATAAATTTACTTTATATTTACCAATACTAATTAGTTCTTCATTATTATAATTTTGTCTTTCAACAATTTTATTTATTTTAAGTACATCTTTATAAAAAAGATTTTCTAAAGAAACAACATAATAAATATTTTTATATTTAACTATTTTAATTAATCCTTTTAACCTATAATTACTTTCAATATAAGTTTTTAAACTTTTATTATCAAATATACA
>CAPZYV010000055.1 GCA_948750805.1 uncultured Bacilli bacterium
AGTTTATTGTTCCTTCTGCTATTTTAATACTTTTTACTAGATTATACTTTGCAAAAGTTAATCTTACTACTAATACTATTGCCAGTATTACCAATAAGCTTACTCCTATTACTATTTCTTTCTTATAACTTTTCTTTAATGTTTCAAATTTCATACTTTACCTCTTTCGAATTCTAAATAACTATAAGTATTGTTTATCTTAGAATTTTATCTTTTACATTATTATTATATATTTTTATGACATTTGTGTCAATACACTTCTTTGACTTTCATGTCATACCATTTCGATAGTTTTAATGACATAATTGTCATAGGTGATAATATGTTTAAAGAATATCGGTTAAAAAAAGGCTATACATTAGAGCAATTGGCTGAACTATGTGAAATATCTTGGCGTAATTTATTTAGAATTGAAAATGGTAATTATAGATATTCAAAATTTGAAACTATAGCTAAATTATTTGTTTTACTTGAATTTTCAGAAGCTGATATAATGAAAATTATTAAAGAAATTAACAAGAAATAAAAAAACTTAACTATTTTTAATAATTAAGTAAGTTTTTTATTTTAAACTATATAATTTTTTTACTTCTTTAATTGTAAGTTCGCGGTATTCGCCACTTTTTAAGTCATTAATATCAAGAAAAGCAATTTTTATTCTTGTAAGTCTTATTACAGAATGTTTTAATGTTTCAAATATCTTTTTAACAATATGATTGCGACCTTCAACAATAGTTACTTCTACCAGCGAAGTATTTTTTTCAAAGTTTTTTTCTTTTATCTTAAAACTCTCAATATTAACCTTTCTATTCTCAATTATAATTCCATTTTTTAATTTATTAATATCTTCTTTATCTAAAATACCTTCTACTTTAGCAATATAAGTTTTAGGTATTTTATTTTTAGGATGCATAAGTAAATTAGCAAGCTCGCCATCATTAGTTAAAATTATCAGACCTGTTGTATCATAGTCAAGACGACCTACAGGATAAATTCTTTTATCAGTATTTATATAATCTACAACGGTAGGTCTATTATGTTCATCTTTAACACTTGTTATGACCCCTCTTGGCTTGTTTAAAATATAATAGACTTTAGCAACATCGCGACTAATAGTCGCTCCATTCACTTCAATAATATCTTCACCAGATACTTTTGTACCTAGCTCTGTTATAATATTTCCATTAACTCTCACTTTACCATTTTTTATCAATTCTTCTGCTTTTCTTCTAGAACTAACTCCTGAAGTAGCAATAACTTTTTGTAATCTTTCCATTATACCACCTTAAATAATACGTAACTTAGGAATATAACCAATAAAATCAAAACTATAGAACCATTTATACGTTCACTTTTATTATTTTTACCTGGAACACCTAAAGCCATAGTAGCTAAATATCCTCCGACTAATCCTCCAATATGAGCATAAGCATCAATTCCAGGGAACATAAAGCTTATTAATAAATTAAAAAGGATAATAGGAATTATTTGCGTCTTTAAAACGGTACCTAAATATAAACGATAATTATACCCAAAATATAATAGTGAACCTAAAAGTCCAAATATAGCTCCACTAGCACCCGCAGATATAGATTCATGCATTACAACTGATAATAAAGAGCCAACTATTCCACTTATTAAATATACCAAAATATACTTAGCTTTTCCTAAAAAGCACTCTAATTGCCCACCTATTACGTATAATGAATACATATTTACAATTAAATGAGCTATTCCAATATGTAAAAACATAGATGTTAGAAGACGCCAAACTTGTCCAGCTTGAACTAAAATTCTACTATTAGCGCCAAACATTAATAAAGTTTCTACATTTTCACTCCCATTGCCAATAATATACATCATAAAAAATATAAAAATACATAAAGCCATTATAATTGGCGTAATAATTATTACTTTTCTGCCAAATATCTTTTTAAAAACCTCATTATCTCTGACTGTTTTAGCATTTATATCATTAGTTACATTAACAATTAAATCTATTCCTTCTTTGTCTTTAATTAATTTGCTTTTGATTTCAGGAAATATTTCTAATAAATTTTTATCATTTGTTATTTCACTTACATCACTTACTTTAATGGAGGCAATATTTTTGTTTTTTTCTTCTAAATTAACGTTATCAGAAACATTAAGTTCAATATTCAAGGCATTTACAGATAAAGATAAAGTTTTTTTCTTAATTTGTTCCATTACTTTTCTAGTTTTAAATATATCAAACTTATATTGTTCTTCATTATGAATATAATTAGAGTTTATTCTAATAATTCTGTAAGGTCCATCAATATTCTCTAACCAAATTTCATCTTTAACTCCTTTAACAACTATTGGAGTATAGTTTTCAATTGTAACAAAATAGTGAACTAAAGCCATAACTATTTCATCATTTTTATTTAGAACATTAAAATTCATTAATTTCACCTCAAGTACTTTTATTTTATAACAAATCATACAATTAGTAAAGGGTGATAATTATGAGTATAATTTTTTATTTAACATTTATTTACTTAATTTATCTAATAACATATTATTTTATATATTTAGAACATTTAACTTATGATAATTTATTCACCATTATTTTAAACTTTATTTTTTTAATTGCAATTCCTCTTTATTATAATTATTTTAAAGAAAACATATATAGTTTAGTATTTGGTATAGCTTTAGTTATAAGTTCATTTTACTTAAATTTACAAATAAAAAAGATATTTCAAATTACTAAAATACCTTTTATAATTTACTTTTTAATAACAAGTTTTATATTAGGAACCATTATTGGTACTTTCTAAACTATCTATATATTCTTGAAATATGTTAGGAAGAGGACATGTAAAACTTATTTCAGATTTTGTTATAGGATGAATAAAATCCATTTTATAAGAATGTAAAAATTGACCAAAAGAAGTTGATTCTTTTTTATTATATACTGGGTCGTTATGAATAGGATATCCAATATAAGCCATATGAACTCTTATTTGATGAGTTCTTCCAGTTTCTAAAACACAGCTAACTAAAGTATTATTTTCATATCTTTTTAACACTTTCATATGTGTAACGGCACTTTTACTATTTAAATCTGTAACAGCCATTTTTTCACGATTAGTTTTATCTCGCCCAATTGGAGCATCTATTGTTGCACTACTATTTTTAAACACTCCATCAAGAAGAGCTATATACTCTCTTTTTATATTTTTATTTTTAAAGTCTTCAGCTAATAATTCATGTGCTTTATTAGTTTTGGCAACCATGATAAGACCACTAGTATCTTTATCAATACGATGTACTATTCCAGGTCTTACTTCCCCATTTATATCACTTAAATTCTTAGTGTAATACATAAGACCATTTACTAATGTATTATCATAATTACCACTTCCAGGATGAACAACAAGTCCACTAGGTTTATTTATTATCATTAAATAATCGTCTTCATAGACAATGTTTAAATCCATTTTAACAGGAAGAATATCAATTTCCGTTTTTAATTCCTCATCTTTAATTTCAATTAAATCATTTATTAAAACTTTATAACTAGCTTTAACATTTTTACTATTTACAAAAACTAAATTATTAGTTATTAATTTTTGAATAAATTCCCGAGAATATTCTAATTCTTCACTTAAATATTTATCTATTCTTTTATTATTTATATTACTTACTACGGTTTTCAACTTTATCTTCTCCTTTAATTATGGCAATAATTAATAACATAATACCAATTACAATCGTAATATCTGCTATATTAAAAATAGGATAATCATAATTAAATATTTTAAAATCTAAAAAATCTCTTACATAGCCTAAGAAAATTCTATCAGCTAAATTTGATAGTATGCCTCCTATAGTTAAAGCAAAAGCAATATTATTTCGAAAATTATTTTTAAAACTAAACATAAATTTAAAAAGAACTATAATTGCTATAATCGAAAATATTATAAATATATAACTATGATTATTAAATATACTCCAAGCTCCTCCTGTATTATGAACAACAGTTATATTAAAAAAATTATTAATTACTGATATACTATCTCCTAAGTTATAACTTACTTCTATCAAACTTTTAGATATTTGGTCAATAATTAAAATTATTAAAGCTATGATATAAGTTTTTTTATTCACAATAATCACCTTTTTATTAGTATATCATAAATTTATAAATCTACCAATATAACATCTTCACCTATTTTGATAATTTGTTTAAAAGTTACGTTTACTTCTGGTTCATTTTTAAATAATCTTTTAAAAAATCTTCGAGGCATAATTGAAAAATAATTTATACTTCCATCACTATTTAATTCCGCATCACTTATAATTCCTAAATGTTTACCATCATTAATATTTATAACCATTTTGGATTGTAAATCACTCAAACGCATAAAACCACCTTAATAAAAATATACTTAATAAAATTTAAAAAATAACAAAATTTTTAAATATCGTGATATCCGCTCATGCAACAATATAAAAAGAGCATAAGTTATATTAGAAAGGAGGAAAAAAGAAAAATGGAAAATGACTTTATTAAACAAGAACTTAATGAAAGTTTATTAAATGATAAAGACCATTGTCTTTGTAACATGTTAAATAGATGCTGTTGCCACCCTAGTTGTACTGGACCTACTGGGCCTACTGGGCCTACCGGACCTACTGGGCCATGTGGATGTGTTGGACCTCAAGGACCTACTGGGCCTACTGGACCTCAAGGCATAACTGGACCTACCGGACCTCAAGGTGCTACAGGTGCTACTGGACCTCAAGGCGTAACTGGTCCGACTGGACCTCAAGGTGTAACTGGTCCTACCGGGCCTCAAGGTATAACTGGTGCTACTGGACCTACTGGACCTCAGGGTATTCAAGGTGTTCAAGGTATTGCAGGTGCTACTGGGCCTCAAGGCGCTACTGGACCTACTGGACCTCAAGGTTTAAGCGTGATTGGACCTACCGGACCTCAAGGTGCTACTGGACCTACCGGACCTCAAGGTATTACTGGACCTACTGGTCCTCAAGGTTTACAAGGTGTTCAAGGTATTGCGGGCGCTACTGGTCCTGTTGGACCTATTGGGCCTACTGGACCTCAAGGTGCTACTGGTCCAACTGGACCTCAAGGTATAGCTGGACCTACTGGGCCTCAAGGTATTACCGGTCCGACTGGTCCTCAAGGAGAAACTGGACCATCATTTAATGAAGCAGCAATGGTACATGATGAAACAGAACTAGAAGTACCAAGTAATGAAGTAATTCGTTTCAATGACGTTAATTTAAGTAATGGTATTACATATAATCCTGCTACTGGTGAATTTACAGTTCCTAGTGATGGACAATATTTAGTTAACTGGTGGGTTAATGTTAGAAATAATAACACTTTAACTAGAACTTGTGCTGCTATTGGAATAGAATTACATAGATTCTGGCCAAATGACACTTTAATTGCCCACTCTTCTGTACACAATCGCTTATTCTATAACGAAACTGGTTCTATCGTCGGAAATGCTATATTTGATGCTACTGCTGGTTCAACTTATCGCTTTATAAATTCTTCTAGTGTAGATATTATGTTAGTACCAAATGATTTATATTCAGCATCTATATCTATCGCCAGAATTAATTAACACAATCCTAAAAATTCACATCTTAAATGGTGTGAATTTTTTTATTTTATCATTCGTTTCAAACTCATTATGGCATTTTTTTCAATTCTTGAAACTTGAGCTTGACTTATATTTAGAGACTCTGCTATTTCCATTTGCGTTTTACCAATAATATATCTATTAACTAAAACTTCTCTTTCTCTTTCTTTAATTTTGTTAAGTCCTCTTCGAAGTGAAATAAGAGAATCTTTATCACTATTTAAATCTTTAGTATCGGCTATTTGATCTTGCAAATAGATTGTATCTCCTCCATCATTATATATAGGTTCAAAAATGCTCATTGGTTCTTTTAAAGCATCTATCGCATTAGCAATTTTAAATTCTTCTACCCCTAACTCTTTTGCTATGACATCACTACTAGGTTCAAT
>CAPZYV010000056.1 GCA_948750805.1 uncultured Bacilli bacterium
TATCATCGTCAGTAATTGTATGAGGTCCAGTTTCATTTTTTATACCATCTACATAAGCATTTATAACCCCTATTTTTATAGATGATAAATCAAAATTTTTAGAAATATTGTAATTATATTTATCATTTATAGCACTTAGTATTAAAGCATTATCTTTTACTGTTTTACTCATAACTCCAACTGTATCACGAAAAACATCATATGGAATTACACCTTTATTACTAAGTAGACCAAATGTTGGTCTAATACCTACTAGGGAAGCTGCAGAAGCTGGTAATCTTATCGATGAATTAGTATCTGTTCCTAATGATGCAGCGCTAAAAGATAAAGCGACTGCTACAGCACTTCCACCGCTAGAACCATTGGGAGAATAAAGTGGATTAAAAGCATTTTTGACATTACCATAAGAACTATTTGATAAACTTGCTTGAAAGGCAAATTCACTCATATTTGTTGACCCTAAAATAATAGCTCCAGCATTACGAAGTTTCTTAATAACTTCAGCATCTTCATTAGGATAGTTGTCTTTTAAAGCTTTAGCCCCTGCTGTAGTTGGAATTCCTTTAACATCAATATTAGTTTTAACTACAATTGGTATGCCATGAAGTAAACTTCTAACAGTTCCTTGTCTTCGTTCTTCATCTAATCTTTTTGCTTCATTTATAGCATTATTGTTAATTTCTCTAATAGCATTAAACTTTGAATCATAAGCGTCTATACGGTCTAAATATAATTTGACTAATAATTCGCTGGTTATATAGCCTTTATCCATAGCATCACTTAAATCTTCAATACTCATTTTTGTAATATCTATAACTGATTTTTCATAAGCTGAAACTTTTATTGGCATAATAAAAATAATAATTAAGATAATATATTTTAATAACTTCATAATAATCACTATTTAATTATACCTTAAATTTAATAAAAAGAAAAACCTAAATTAATTTTTATTCATCAATTAATTTTTTTAAAAAACATTTACTTTTTAAATATAACCCCGTATATCTCTCATAATAAGTGTCTAAAAAATTATTTATTTCTTTTTTAACTTTATCACTAATTTTTAATTTAGTAATACTCTTAATTTCCACATAATAATACATTCTTAATAACTCAATTGTTTTAGGTTCAACGATAATTTCATTTTGATAACAAGAAGAACAAATAAATCCACCTCTATCCCCATCAATTGTAACTATATCTTTGGTTTTACCACAACCTATACACTCATTTAAATTAAGCCCTACTCCTAAATAATCTAAATACTTTATTTCTAATATATTACTCATAATAAGAGGGTCTAATCCTTCATTAATTTTAAGTATAGTTATAATAAAATCTTCATATATATCATCATTAGTTTGTTTTACAACTTGACTTGTTAACTCTGTTAAATAATTTAAATAACTTAATAAAACTATATCATTTTTAATCATATTTAAAGGATTAATTATATCTACACTTTTTAATAAAGATAACTTATTTTCTTTATAATAAATAATAAATCTAGCATAAGTAAACTTAAGTGTAGTTGCTCTAAAAGGACTTTTTAAAGCTTTAGCTCCCTTACACATGATACCAATTATTCCATCTTTTGTATAAACATCGATTATTTTTGATGTTTCTCCATAAGATGTTTCTTTTATTATTATTCCTTCAATTTCTCGTAGCATATCATCATCTCTTTTAAAATTATATCAATTATACAAAAAAAAAGAAAGACTTAACCAAATCTTTCCTAAGCTAATTGCTAGTTATTTTCTGCTCTTTCAATTTTTTTATATTCTAAATAATCTTCTATTTTGCCACTTTTTTGAAATTTCTTCCAAGCTTCCTTTTTATTCATGTTTCTCAAAACCTTTCTACTTTAATTATGAGAAACTAATTTATTTTTTATTCACTAAAATTCTAAAAATCCTAATTCTTTTATGTAGCGTTCTTTATCTTTCCAATTTTTTATAGTTTTAACAAATAATTCTAAATAAACTTTTTTACCAAAACGCTCTTCAAGTTCTATTCTAGCAGCACTTCCAATTTCTTTTAAACGGTCTCCCTTTTTGCCAATAATAATCTTTTTTATTGTATCACGGTCCACTATAATATCAACGTGTACTTCAATTAAATCCTTTTTTTCTTCATAAAAAACTGTATGACAAGTTAGACTATGAGGTATTTCTTCTACTGTTACATTAAATAATTTTTCTCTAACTATTTCACTAATCATAAAATATACACTATTACTAGTTTTAACATTTGGCTCAAAATATCGTATTTCATCTTTTAAATATTTTTTTATAACCATTAAAAGTCTGTCAATATTATCGTTTTCAATTGCCGAAATAGGTACAATTTCACTAAACGGATATAAATCTTTATATTCATTAATACTATATATAATATCTTCTTTAGTTAATTTATCAATTTTATTTAAAACTAAAATTACTGGTGATTCTGTTTTCTTTAAAACATCAATTATAAAACGGTCTCCTTTTCCGATACCCGCTGATGCATCAACTACAAATAATAAGCAATCAATATCTTTAACTAATGACATAGCTTGCTTATTCGTAATTTTGCCTAATTTATTAATAGGTTTAATTATACCTGGTGTATCCATAAATACAATTTGATAATCGGGTTCATTATAAATTCCTTGAATTATATTTCGTGTAGTTCCCGCTACTTTAGAAGTAATCGCTATTTTTTCATTTATCAAAGTATTTAATAAAGTAGATTTACCAACATTAGGTCTACCTATTAAACTAACAAATCCACTTTTCATAAAAACTCCTCCTTATAATGAAAATAATTCTAATAAATATGGTCCAAAAACAAATAAACTGATTACTATTGAAACAATAGACATTACAAAACTTGCTGCTGAACCACAATCTTTAGCAATCTTAGCTAAAGGATGTATCTTAGATGTAGTTAAGTCAACTGCTGCTTCAATTGCTGTATTAATAAGTTCTAACGCTAAAATAATTCCGAGAGCTATAAAGATAATTGCCCACTCTGATAATTTAATTTTAAAAATTACTCCTAAAATAACAGCAAATATACTGACTATACCATGAAGCCATAAACTCTGTTCATATCTATATGCATAAACAAGGCCATCAATTGAATATTTAACACTCTTAAAAAATCTTGATACACCATAAACTTTAACTGCATCCCGATTAAAATTTTTCATTTCATCTTTATTTAACTCTTTATTTTTTGATGCCAGTTTCATTTAAAATCAACTCCTGTAATCGAAACATAATTTCTTCATCGTCTTTTTTCATATGGTCATAACCAAGTAAATGAAGTAACCCATGAACAGTTAGGAAAGATAGCTCTCTTTTAATACTATGCCCATAGCTTTCTGCTTGCTCAATCATTCTAGGAATACATATGTAAATATCGCCTAAAACTCTAATATTATTATACACTAAATCTTTATTATCTTCAAATGCAAATGATATTACATCTGTTATTTTATCTATATTACGATACTCTTTATTTATTTTTTGAATCTCTTTAGAATCGACAAAAATTATTGAAAAACAAGCATTTTTTATTCGTTCATGTTTTAAAGTTCTTTTTATTACTTTTTTTAAATAATTATATTTAAAATCAACTTTATATAAATCATTTATAACATATTTATTCATATAATATTTACTCCCATCCTGCTTAAAAGAAATAATGCTATTAAAACTAAAATTATAAAACAAATTATATTATAAATAATATCTTTACCAAATATACCTGGTAAATACTTTTTTATGGCATTAAAAGCAACATATAATAAAAATCCTGTTATTGCTCCTACTGTATTTAATATGATATCATCAACATCAAAACTACGACCAATACAAAGTTGAACAAACTCAACTGTTGAACTTGATATTACACTTACGAGTAATATAGGCAATATTTTTTTAGGTTTAATATATGTTGAAATAAAATATCCAAAAGGTATAAATAAAATAATATTCCCTACTACATTTAAATAAAATGATGTACTACCTATTTTATAACGAAACATTTCTGTAAATGGTGCTAAATTATATCCACTAACATGATTAAGCTCTGCACGTGTTAAAAGTTCATATAATAGCAAAACATATATTATAAATAACATGTTAGAAAATTCTTTATGAAATATAAATTTTTCATTACTAGATTTAATCGCTGCAATTCTTACTGTTATTATGATGACTAAAAAAATTGTCAACATTGGCCACATATTATCAATTGATTCTGTTACTATCTCCATTATCCTCTTCATCATTAGTATCACTATCCATTTCTACTTCGTAAGAAACTTTTTTCCCTATTTGTTCATTTATAGCAACAAACATATCTATATCTAAATTATCATTATTTATACTTTTTTTCAATACTTTTTCATCAATTATATCATCATTTTTATTACCTCTAACTTGAAGTTTTTCATGAATTAAATCTAACCCTTTTTTTAAAGCTTCCTCTTCGGTATATTTTTTTTCATTTACTTTAACTTCATATTCTTTTCCTATATAAAAACTAATACCCAATATTTTAAATAAAAATTTTTTTTCTACTTGTTTATCATTTACACGACTTTTTAAAATTTCATATTCATCTTGATTGTTTTTAAAATAAAAATTGTAACGCATTTTGCCTGTTCTTATTTCTTCTTTATAATTAAGTGGTACACTTGCACTTACGTTATACCACACTTCTGCATATACTTCTCCACTAGCACATACATTATTTTTAACTTCTTCATTAAGTTTAATTTCTCCACTAATTAAAATTTCATCTTTACTAACATAATCATTAGGATTTACAATAGCTATCCCTTTTTTAGTCGATATGCTTTTTACTATTCCTGCTTTATTGGCAACAATATGACAATATCCTGTCTCTTCTTCATAATTATTGATAATTCTTTCTTCTACTCTAACATTTATAATCATCCCATCTACATCTATTTCTAACCATTCTATTTTATCCTTATAATTATTTTTAATATCTTCAATTATTTTTTCATAAGTTTCATAGCTTTTTTTAAATGTTAATGAACTTACTCCTCGCTCTTTTAGGGCATCATTTAATAATTCTCGCAACTCTGAATTTTCATGAATAACATTAACTTTAACAATTATATTAGTCAAAATAAGAAACAAAATCACACTAAAAATTATACTTATAATAAAAAGCATATTTTTTTTCATTTCTTTTTTTAATTTATAAATTCCAGTTTCATCCACAATATCAATTTTAAAACTTACTAAATATTTTTTAACTCTTTTTAAATCTTTTTCTAATATTTCTAAAACTAAAGAATCACTTTTATATTCAATATTTCTTATATCAGCATTTATTTTATTAAGTTTTAATAAAGTATTTGTCTTTTTAGTAGTATATATACGTATTTTTAAATAGTGTTTCATCTAGTAAACCTCACATTATTAATTATCCCTTTAATTAATATTTCATGATTATCCATCGCACTTACAATTAAATCATTTCCTTCAATTGTTAAAGTAAATTCTTTTAATTTTAATTCTATTAAAGTACTAGATAAGCTTAATAAAGTCTCATAATAATATACATGCAAACAATTATTAAATATATCAATATAATAATCTTGGTCCATTAAAAAATTTTGGAGGTTTTTTATTATACGCATAATCTTCACCCTTATAATTTTATGTTTTTACATAATAAAAAAGAATTAAAGACTTATATCAAATTTTAAAAAGCTTTTTTTGTAAAAAAAATATTAGTCATAAATATTTGACTAATATGTATAATTTCTAAAGCACGATATATGGGTCGGATATAGTCCCTGTCCCTGTAACCTTTATATCATTCTTTAAATTTA
>CAPZYV010000057.1 GCA_948750805.1 uncultured Bacilli bacterium
TCTTCAGTTAAATAAGGACTATCTTTAGCAATAAAGTAAAGCTCCATATAATGTTTTACGGCACTTTCTAAATCATTTGTCATTTTAAGCAACTCCATTTCCATTTAATTCAGGTTTAATAAAATTTTCAAAACCATGAGTTTGAATTAAATCAATAAATTTATATAAACCTTTACATTCTTTATTTAATTTAATAATATTTATAAATTCTTCAGGACTGACAAGCCAAGCATCACCAGGTAAAACTCGTAAATCAAAAGTTAGAGCTTCATTTGCCACTACAACACCATTTTTGGTTAAAGTTATTATATTATCTTGACATTGTAAACCTTTTAGATTAGGATAAAAATCTAAGTTTTGTTTAAAAATAAAATCATTAACATTTATTATTCTACTAGTATTTATATTTTCACTATTCATTTGTAAGCCTCCTAGTCTATATAATTGTACCAAAAAAATTTTAAAAAAACAACTCTAAACATATAAAAAATTATGTTGTATAATGGGGGTGGGGATTATTATGAAAAAAATTGATAAAACATTTGTTATAGATTTAAGTAAAAAGAAAAATGAACCAGATTGGATGAAAGAATTTAGATTAGAATCTTTAAGAGTATTTAATGAATTTCAAAATCCTAATTTTGGACCTAATTTAGATATTGATTTTGAACAAATTACTTATTATAAGGAAAATCAAAAGAAAATGACCGATAATTGGGAAGAAGTAGATAAAAATATTCGAGGAACGTTTTGTGACTTAGGCGTAATAAAGGCAGAACAAGATTATTTGTTTGGAGTTACAAATCAATATGAAAGTGAAGTAGTTTATCATAATATTAAAGACAAAGAAAGTGGAGTTATTTTTACAAGTACTGATGAAGCTTTAAAAAAATATCCCGAACTTTTTAAAAAATATTTTAATAATTTGGTAAAGTATACAGAAAATAAATATACGGCATTAAATGGAGCTTTTTGGAGTGGAGGTTCTTTTATATATATTCCTAAACATGTTAAATTAGATAGACCTCTTCAAAGTTATTTTCGTATAGATACAGAAAATTTAGGACAATTTGAAAGAACGATTATAATAGTTGATGATTATGCAGAATTAGAATATATTGAAGGGTGTACAGCAAGAAGTTATTCTTCAACTAGTTTACATGCAGGTGTTGTAGAAATATATGTTGGAAAACATGCCAAATGTAAATATTCAACAATTCAAAATTGGAGTAAAGATGTTTATAATTTAGTGACTAAAAGAGCGATAGTAGATGAAAGTGGAGTAATGGAGTGGATTGATGGTAATATAGGTTCAGGAATTACAATGAAATATCCAAGCTGTATTTTAAAAGGGGATAATGCGCGAGGGAATTCTATTAGTATTGCTTATGCTAGTGAAAATCAAATAATTGATGCTGGAGCAAAAATGATTCATTTAGGAAAAAATACTAGGAGTAATATTATTAGTAAATCTATTGCTTTAAATGGGGGAGAAAGTAATTATCGAGGAACTACAAAAATTACAAAAGCAGCAATTAACTCTAAAGCTACAGTAAAATGTGATACGATAATTTTAGATAATAAAAGCCGTAGTCAAGCAATTCCTAATAATATTTTAGGAAATAATTCTTCTGTTATTGAACATGAAGCGACTATATCTAAAGTTAATAAAGAACAACTATTTTATTTAATGAGTAGAGGTTTAAGTGAAAATTTAGCTAAAGAACTCTTAATAATGGGGTTCATTAATGATTTTAAACATGAACTTCCTATGGAATATGCAGTTGAACTTAATAGATTAATAAAAAATTACTAATTTAGGCGAATTTGCTTAGCTAATTTTATTAATTTTGCTAAGTAAATTTTGTGTTTTTAGCTAATGAAATTATAATTTTGGTATTTTGACATAATAAAAAGTGTTTGTTATATTCCTCATAAGAAAGGAGGAATATAAATGAACAATGTTACTTTAGTAGGAAGATTAACAGCAGAACCAGAAGTTAAAGAAACGAGTGATGGAATATGTCGAACATCAATTACAGTAGCTATTTCCCGAGACTATAAGAATAGTGATGGTATTTATGAGGCAGATTTTATTAAATGCGTTTTGTGGAATGGTATAGCTAGTGCTACACGAGATTATTGTCATAAAGGTGATGTAGTAGGAATAAAAGGAAAATTACAATCTAGAACTTATGAAACAGATAATAATGAAAAAAAGTATGTTACAGAAGTTCTTGTTGATAAAGTAACTTTTATATCTTCTACAAAAAAAGAAGTTAATTAAAAAGTAGTATATTATTTCAAAAACATTTGGTAAGTTTTACCAGAGGTGAAAAAGTTACAAATAGACTGAAACAGAAGTTATAATTCAGTTAAGAACGAGGGTGATGGGATGTTAAACGGAGGCAGGTTAAGAGAGGCCCGTAAACAAAGAGGTTTAACACAGACAGAATTAGGAGAATTAATCGGTGTTGGGAAGTCTGCAATATGCTGTTATGAAAAAGAAACAAGAAATCCGACATTAGAAGCTTTATTAGAGTTGATTAATGTTTTTGGTGTCAGTGCGGATTATCTTTTAGGTGCCGATTATTTGGTTGAAACAACAGATAAAGATAATAAACAATCATATGTTGCAATGACTCGTGAAGAAATTATTTTTATTGAAGAATTAAAAAAGAATAAATTAGTATATGATATATTGTTATATGACCCTAAAAGAGGTGCAGATTTAGTTAAAAAGGAAATTGGTTAAAAGAAGTTTTAGCTGATTTTTTTTTGCATATAATTTTGGTAGGTGATTATTATGAAAAAATATTATCAATATTTTGGCTTGGCTTTAATTATGGTTTTTAGCTTTTATTATACTGAAAAAATTGCTAGTATTGTTTTGAATAAGAATCCTTTAATGCAATCAATAAATGATGAAGCTCATAATTATAATACTAAGTTTGTTAATGCTGAAATTAGTGATGAATATATTATGCCAGGTTTAAATGGGTTAGAGGTTAATGTTAAAGAATCATTTTATAAAATGCAAGTAGGTGATGTTTTTAATAAATATTATTTAGTCTTTAATCAAGTTAAACCTCAAGTCTCTATAGAAGACCATAAAGATAAAATAATTAAAAATGGTAATTATAAGCTTAAGAAAATAAGTTTGGTTTTAGAAACTGATAATGAAGTAGGTGAGTTTTTAAAAAGTAATAATATTAAAGCTTCTATTTTAACAAGTATAGATTCTTATAAAAAAAATAATTATTTTGAAGTTATTAATAATGAAGTTATAAATTTTAAAGCTCTAGAAAATACTCTTAATTTAAATAAAGAAAATAAACATATTTGCGTTTTAAATGATAATAATAAAGATATTTGTCTTAAACATAAAAATTATTTAATTGAGCCTACTTATAAACTTACTAATACAAATTTAATTGATATTAAAAAAAATATTTTAAATGGTAATATTATTTTAATAACAAAAACTGCTAGTTTAAGCGATGTAAAAATATTACTTAAAGAAATAAATTATAAAGATTTAGAATCAGTATTTTTGAGTGAAATCATTAGTGAAGAAAATGATAATTAGATGATAATAATATTTTATTAATTAGTAAAGTATGTTATAATTGTTTTCGTAAATAAAGGGTGACTATATTATGTTCGAAGACAAAAGATATACTAATGCGAATAAAAATAGATTTTTTATACCTGAAGATAATAATACAGGGCTACATAATAGTAATGATAATTTGAATTTCAATGAGGAAAAAAGTTTTCAACCTCGATTACCTAAAGAAACTAAAGAAAAAAAGCCAAAAAAATTTAAAGGTTTAGCAATATTTCTTATTTTAATTATTATATTATTTGTATTATTAATAACTTTATTTGGCTTAATTCATTTTTTATCTTCTCCTGCTAAAATTTATATAGCAACATTTGATAATATTTATAATTTAGCTAATGAATATTTAAAAGCCAGTGATAATAATAAATTAAGTTATGATAAAAAAGAAGATATTTTAACTAATATGGGAACATTTAATTTTTATACTGATTATCCTGTAATAGATTCTTTTAGTAGTTTTAATTATGAATATAAAACGGTTTTAGATAATAAAAATGAACAGTTTGATGGAAATTTGGTTTTAAAAAATGGTAATGATAGTCTTTTAGATATAAAAGCATATTTAAGAGAAAATAAAATTTATTTACAAGATTATCATATTTATAGTGAAATAATTAATTTAGGAGACTTTAAAGTAAATTTTGATAATTTTAAAAAAAGTTATGAGTATAAAGATATGATAAATTTACTTAATTGTTTTAAAACAACATTAGCTTCATATATAGTAAATGATAACTTATCTAAAGAAAAAGAAACAATTAAAGTTAATAATAAAAGTGTTAAAGTTACTAGTAATATTTTTAAATTAAGTGAAGAGCAAACTAAAGAATTTGTGAAAGTGTTTTTAGAAAATTTAATAGATGATGAGGATGCTTTAAAATGTATTATTAATTTAAGTGGAAATTCTAGAAAAGAAACTATTTCAATGTTAAAAGAAATAAAGAGTAATGGTAGTTTAATGAACAATTTAAAAACTATTGAAATGAGAATTTTTACAGAAGGGTTAGCTAATAATTTTATTGGTTTTAAAATAAGTTATGATAAAAAAGATATTATAAAATATTTTAAGGAAGAAAATGGATATAATTTTGATGTTATAAAAGATAATATTAGATTAACTTTCGAAAGTAAAGAAAATATTAATGATATAAAATTATATTTTGATGAAGATGATATATTGAAAGCTAAAGTTTCTAAGGAAGAAGATACTATTAAAACAGAATTTGTTATGAGATATGAAGATGAGAATAATAATTTTTATGAATTAGATGGGACAATTTCTTCTGTTGTAAAAAGAATAGGAGATAAAAGGCAAACTCACAAATTAAGTGTAAATGTTGATACTGTTTTAAATGATAAAGATTATAATTTTAAATTAGAACTTAATAATACAACGCAAGTTGGTGGTAAAGTTGCTAATGCTAGTATTAATAATGCTAGAGTTATTGAAGAGCTAAATAATAATGAACTTAAAGTAATTGATAAAAATATTAGGGCTGCTTTTAATAAAACCCCTTTATATAACTTATATGAAAGTACATTAGCTAAAAATATAGAAAGTAAACTATATTGTGATAAAGCTTATGATTGTTCTTGTAATGAAAATGGTTGTACTTGTAAATATATAGGACAATATAATGTAGAAAAAGAAGTTATTTGTAAAATTTAAAAAGAGTAATTTTAAACTATAGTAGTTGTTTTGTAAGTAGTTCTATTCTTTTTACTAATATATATGCAATAGATTTTAAAATAATGAATTTCCTAATATAAAAATAGAAGGAGGTAAGATATGCAATTTGAAGAAAAAACAAAAAGTTATAAGAGTGAAATAGTAATAGGATTAAGTATATTTGTAATACTAGTTATAGGATTAATCATCAAATTAACATTTGCAAAATATAGCTTAGTAAAAAATATTAAAGTAACAGAAGAAGATATTAATTATAAACTTCTAGATTCTAAAATGTTAGCTATGTATAAAAATGATGGTAATGATGATATTGAAATAGATACTATGCCTGAATCAGGATATGTGATAAATGAGACTAAAAGTTATTGTACACTTGATAATATAAATAAAGATAGTAATGCAAAGTTATATACTGATGAAAATGGGAAACATGTAATATCAGGCTTATCAAAATCAAGTAAATGTTACTTATATTTCGATAAAATAAGAACGAAGAAAGTAAAAACCGCATTAGGAACAATTGAAGTAAACTTAGAT
>CAPZYV010000058.1 GCA_948750805.1 uncultured Bacilli bacterium
CTGATTAACTTGCAAAAAAGCTCTTGAAAGCCGTATTATAACCACTGTACATAATTACACTATTGCAAATAAAAAAGAACTTAAAGTTCTTAAAATAAGCTATCTAATCCCGTATTTTTTCTAATTGTTCCACCTTCAATATCATAACAATCATTAATAATAAAAAACGCTTTAGAATCTATTTCCAAAATTATTTCTTTAAACATGTAATAATCCTTAGTAGCGACTGCACACATTAATAAATCTTTTTTATCTTTAGAGTAACCACCTTCAGCTTTTAAAACTGTAACTCCTAAGTGCATATTATTTATTATTACATCACTTACTTCTTTTATTTTAGAAGTTTCAATAATAAACAGTTTACTTTTCGAAATACCAATTAACATTTTATCAATTATTAAACTAGATACATAAATAATAATAATTGCATAAACAACTTTATTAACACCAAGTATCATACCTGCAAATAAAATTACAACTAGATTACAAATTAAATTAGCTCTTCCTTCTGACATATGTAAGTACTTACACATAATTTTAATTATAATATCAGACCCTCCAGTATTAAATCCCATTTTATAGACTAAACCACTAGCAAAACCATAAAGAATACTAGTAAAAGCTATAGTTGTTATAAAATCCTCAAAAATAAAATATGGAGCTAAAAACTTACTTAAAGGTGCTGTTAAAGTTACCATTAAAGGGTATAAAATAGTTCCAACTATTGCTGGTCTTGTTTTTTTATAACCAAATACTTTAAAACTTAATAATAATAAAATAAAACTACTAGTATAAATAAATATTTGATTGTTCCAGCCCCATAAATTATTAAATACAATGGCAAGTCCACTCATACCTCCTATTACAAGGTCATTATTCACTAAAAACAAATTATAATTAAGACCTAATAAAAATACTCCTATAACCATTAAAATTATTCTAGAAATTTTATTTTTATCGGTTACATTTTTTAAAATTTTATTTATATCCATAAATATCCTACTTTCTAGTTAAATAATATATATTTTTTTTATTAATGTCAACATAATTTGGTTATTTCTTCATATATTTTAGAGAGGTGAAGTATAATGAACGGAAATTTTTTTAGTAATCCTACATTTCCAACTAATAACAATAATGGACCCATTGAAAGCCCTCCGGGAAATATGAATTATTCTGAGTCTTTACCAATGGAACAAAGTTATATTGAAAATATTTTAAGATTAAATAAGGGTAAAAAAGTTAAAGCATACTTTTCATATCCCGATTCTACAGACTGGCGTGATAAAATTTATGATGGTGTAATTGAAGAGGCAGGTCGTGACCATTTAATAATGAGTGACCCTAAAACAGGAAACTGGTATCTTCTTAGAATGATTTATCTTGACTATGTTGAGTTTGAAGAAAGAATAAATTATAAACATGACTATTCTGAAAAAACGTTTTAAAAGCGTTTTTTTATTTGAAATAATTATCAAATAATTTCTTTTCTTCTCCTAGAATACTTGCTATACCATGTCCTGGTAAGATAGTTATATCATTAGGATATTCACTTATTTTAGCTAAACTTTTTTTCATATCACTTATACTAGAAGTTGCAACATCACATCTGCCAATCGTATGATAAAAAAGAAAATCACCTGTAAACATTACTTTATCATCTTTAAAATAAAAAGTTATCGAATCTCTAGTATGACCTGGTGTTTTTATAACTTCATAATTAAAGCTATTACTATTATGAGTATTATGTTCTAAATTATAAAACTTTTCTAATTCTTTTAAAGCTAAAGTATGGTCAAAATGATGATGAGTTACAAGTATTTCTTCTACTTTATAACCTATACAGGTCTCTTTTATTAAATTAGCATCGCTAGCTGGGTCTATTATTACACATTTATTATTCTTAATTACAATATAACAATTAGTATGAAGTTCTCCAAGTACTAAACTTTTAATTTCCATATTATCACCATTAATATTATAAACTATTATTTTTATTAAGACAAATTTTTCTAACCTAAATAAAAAGAATAGCTAATAACTACTCTAATTTCTATATATTTATTTTGATTCATTAGGATTTACTAATTTTCTCATAAAAGGAATAACTTTAGTATCACTACTTGGATCTGAGACATCTTGTTCTACCACACTTTCAAGTTCAAGAGCAAGATTATCTCTTACATATGTAGATAACCTTTCACATTTAATTAGTGCTTCTAAAACATCTTTTTCTGTAATTATTTCTTTCCCTATATATTTCGCATGGGCAAAAGAATCTTCTAAAACATCTTTAGCAAGTCTTATGTTAGAAACTCTCGCTTCATTATATGAAACTTGATGTTTTAAATCAGTTAAAGAAATTACCCTTGTTAGCAAATCTCGTGGATTACTAAAACTATAAAAAATACCATATCTTTCTTGTAATTTATCCATAAACCCTAATAATATATTTATAAGTTGTTCTAAAGTTAAAGGTCTAATTGTTATTTTATCAAAGCGACCACAAAAGGCTTCATCTGGAACTAAATACTTACTAAATTCTAGAGTGGTTGTTGTTCCTATTATAACTACATCTCGATTACTTATATAGGGTTTTAAAATATTCATAGCATCATTACTTCTTTTGTCTCCTGACCCACCTAATCTGTATAAAGAATGAATCTCATCAATAAATAGGATTACTTTGCCTTTATTTTTTCTAGCAAATTCCACTAATTTTTTCATATTTTCTTCAAACAAACCACGATATATAGTACCTGCGACTAAAGAATTAGCATTTATACATATAATCATTTTATTATTTAACCAAGTATTTGTACCCATTTTAATTTGTCTAGCTAAATCCTCTGCTAGTGCTGTCTTACCCGAACCTGAATCACCAATTAGTAAAATGCTTTTGCCTTTAATAACTGTGCTTTCAATTATTTTTTCTATTTCCTGTTCTCTTCCAATTGCATGGCACAAATCTTCTTGTGTAGATAAGTCAAAACCAAAACCACTTATACTAGAAATGTCACAAACGGGAATATAACTAGAATTAAGACTGTTATCATCTTTCAACTCTGCAATTTTTCTTTTTATTATTTCTAGATTACATAGATATATATTGCCTCTTTCATATTGTTTTATTTTTTTTTGAAATTCTATATCATTTCGCTTTTCAGCTAAATAAGCATTAACCTCATCCATAGTCGGTACATAAGTGCCTATTTTTTGCTTTTCTTCATCTATATAAATTTCTCCTAAATTACTGTATCTCATATTAACATAAATATAAATATAATAATTTGCTAATCCTGCATAACTAAATTCTTTAAACATTTTTTTATCAGGATTAGCAAAAAATACACCAATTGGAAAAATGCAACCTGTTGCAATCTCTTCTGCAAATAAAAATTGATTATCAAGAGAAATAAGACGATACATAATCAACTTAAGTTTATCCTTAACTACATTTTCATCTTTAATATTAGTATATCTTATATTATCTCGATATATAGTTCCATAAACCTTAGACATAAAAGCGCCTCAATAGTTGTATTCTAACATATTTATACTTAAAATGCAAAAAATTAGTTTTTTTACTTTAAAAATTGGGAAATAATTGTTATACTTAAAATGGTGATAAAATATGCTATGGTTTTCAATTTTATTAATTATAATAATTATTTTGTGTTTAGGAGGCATTTATTATATAATCTTCTTTAATAAGCTAAATGATTTAAAAACTAAAGTTATGGAAGCAGAAAGTATCATAGATGAAAATTTAAGATTAAAATATGATATTTTAATTAGAATCAGCAATAGTCTTAAAAAAAATATGAAATCAGACAAAAATTATTTTAAAGAATATGAACGTTTAAATGAAATAAATATTACTAATTTTGATATGGACCGTAAACTTAATGAAGGTTTAACTTTAATTTTAAAAATGCGAGATGATTTAAGACTAGAAGATGATGAAGATTTAAATAATGAATTAGAGAAAATTAAACGCTTAGATGAAAAACTAACAGCGACAAAAAATTATTATAATAAAAATACTAGTTTAGAAAATGCTATTATTAGACGCTTTCCTACTAATATCATTGCTCGGATTCATAACTTTAAAATAAAATTATTCTTTGATGGTAAAGACATGGATGACGAAATAATAGACGACTTTAAAATTTAGTCGTCTATTTTTATAAGCTCCAATCAATTTCTTTTAAATCATTCTTCTTTAAAAAGTCATTAGTTTTACTAAATGGTTTTGAACCAAAAAATCCATATCTAGCAGCAAAAGGGCTTGGATGCGGACTAGTTAATATTAGATGTTTCGGGTTAGTAATTAAGCTAGCTTTTTCTTTAGCAAAATTACCCCATAAAATAAATACTACTGGTTCTTCTTTTTCATTTAAAACCTTTATAATATAATCAGTAAGTCTTTCCCAGCCTAACTTTCGATGACTTGCTGGTGTATCTTTTACTACTGTTAATACCGCATTTAAAAGTAATACTCCACTTTTAGCCCAATTAGTTAAATCGCCATCATTTTTAGGAGGAATTCCTAAGTCATCGTATAATTCTTTATAAATATTTTGAAGCGATGGTGGAACTTTAACTCCTTTTTGAACAGAAAATGAAAGCCCATGAGCTTCCCCTTCACCATGGTATGGGTCTTGACCTACTATAACAACTCTAGTATTAGCATAACTTGTAAGCTTTAAAGCTTCAAATATATGGTCTTTAGGAGGAAATATAGTTTTGGTCTGATATTCATTTTCCACTAAATTATAAAATTTCTTAAATCCCTCACTATGCCAAATTATATTTAATTTTTCATCCCAATCATTACCTATCATATAAACCTCCTATTTATGATACGATTCATTATTATTAATTTTAAAAGCGCGATAAATTTGTTCTAATAATACCCCTCTAAATAATCCATGAGGAAGTGTAATATTTCCAAAAGATAAAGCCAAATTACTTCTTTTTTTAATGCTTTCATGAATACCAGTTGAAGAGCCAATTACAAAAGTAATAGTACTATAATTTATAAAAGTTTTATCTATAAATTTAGCAAATTCTTCACTAGTATATTTTTGACCTAAAATTTCCATTGTTACAACAAAATCAGAATCATTAATGTATTTTTTAATATTTTGTGCTTCCTTATTTAGATTTTCCTCATCTTTTAATTCAATTAGTTCAATTTTATGATATTTAGTTAATCTTTTTAAATAATCTTCTACTAAATCACTTAAATATTTTTCTTTAAGTTTTCCTAAAACTATTATCTTAATCATATACTAACTTCAACTATCTCACTAGGTTTAGCACATCTAATATCTTTAAATGAAATATTATAATTTTTAAAAGTATTATTAATTTCATTTAAAGCTAACTCTTCCGTATTATTTTTTTCAGATAAATGCATTAAACAAATTTTTTTAGTATTATCCCCTATTAGTTTCGTAAGATATACACTACTATCATGATTATTTAAATGACCATAATCACCGTAAACTCTCTTTTTTAGCCAATCTGGATATGGTCCATGTTGTAACATTTCTACGTCATGATTACTTTCAAATAAATATACTTCTTTATTTTGTAAAAATTTAAAATTTTTATTATTTATATAACCAGTATCTGTAACATAG
>CAPZYV010000059.1:0-1404 GCA_948750805.1 uncultured Bacilli bacterium
TTAGAGCCAGATTTTAAAATGAATTGGGGCATGAACAGAACAGAAGCTCAATATCCTAATCGTGAAATAAAGAAAATAGAATTATTTGATATTAAAAAATATGTAACTGAAGAAAAAAGAAAACAAATGATGAATAATTTAGATAATAAGAATCCAAATATGTCTAGTCCATTTAATAATAATTTTGGAGGCTCATTTAATCCTATGGGACCATCATCCTTTAATTCTTTTGGACAAAATCCAAATCATAATTTTAATCCAAATGCTATTCCACCAAAACCAGTTGGAGCACCAAATAGTGCACCACCTACAAATAATATGTCTAATCCAGGATTTAATCCAAATCCTAATTTTAATCCAATGAATCAAAGTTTTAATCCTCCAAATAATTTCAATTCAATGAATTCAGGCTTTAATTCTAATCCTATGTTTGGAAATGCAGTAGGTAATTCAAATATGTCTAATCCGTTTAATAATAATCCGATGTATAATAAACCTATGAGTAGTTTATCTGATAAAGATATCGATGATATGATGAAAGATATTGACCGTCGTTTAAAAGAACTTGATGAAGAGGAAGCAAGACAAAAACAAGCAATGGAACAAGCTAAAAATAATCCTTCTATAGGAGCTAATTTGCCTAAAGAAAAAGAACTAGCTTCAAACATACCTTCTGAAGTTGTTCAAACTCCTGAAAAAGATTATAAAGAGGCAAGTAATATCGAATTTAATATGCCTAGTGTTTCAAAAGATTATAAAGTAGAAGAAGAAATTAAAAAAGAAGAACCTACTACTAATAAAGAGGAAAATAAACCTAAAATTAATGTCGATGCTGATAGTATCATTGTTAATGAAAATGTAGTTACAGATGATGAATTTTTCGATGATTTCTTTAATGAATAAAATATAAAGCTCTCATAATTAGAGAGTTTTTTTGCTTAATTAATAAAAATAGGCATTTTAAATAATTACAATATTAAATGCTTCATATAATATCGTAGTGATGTATATGAAAAGATTAAATATAAAAGATTATTATAAGAATATGGGGACTTTAATTGATATTCAAAATCCAATTGATTATAATGAATATCATCATCCTGATAGTATTAATATTCCATATGAAAAATTAATGCTTAATTACAAAACTTTGCTTGATAAAAATAAACCTTATTACATAGTATGTTATAAAGGTACTAAATCTCGTAAAGCAGTAAGCATTTTAGAATTTTATGGTTATGATGTCACTCAAATGAGTTATGAGTGATTTTTTTATTGCAATAATTATTTTTATATGGTATATTAATTGTATTAGTACATATAGTACAATTAAGGAGGAAAAATGATACAGATTAAAAATCTTACCAAAAGCTTTAATGGTGAGACCTATGTTTTAGAAAAACT
>CAPZYV010000059.1:1504-5619 GCA_948750805.1 uncultured Bacilli bacterium
AGATTAAAAATCTTACCAAAAGCTTTAATGGTGAGACCTATGTTTTAGAAAAACTAAACTGTACTATTAAAGATAATGCTATATATGGTTTAGTTGGAGCTAATGGAGCGGGGAAATCAACACTTTTACGCTTAATTAACAGTATTTATAAAGCAGATGATGGGGAAGTTTTGATTGATAATGAAAATGTCTATGATAATGAATTATTAAAGCAAGAAATGGTTTTTGTACCTGATGATTTATATTTTTTCCCAAGCTATAGTTTAATGGATATGGCGGAATATTATAAATCATTATATAACAAGTTTGATATTAATTACGTTATTAATAAAGCCAATAATTTAAAATTAGATTTAAATGCTAAAATAAGTTCTTTTTCTAAAGGAATGAAAAGACAATGTGCACTATTATGTGCACTTGCAACAAATGCTAAATATATGTTTTTTGATGAAACATTTGATGGTTTAGACCCGGTTGTGAGAAAATATTTTAAAAGTTTACTTGCTGATGCCATGTCAAATAATAATACAACTATAATTATGACTAGTCACAATTTACGGGAATTAGAAGATATATGTGATAATTTAGGACTTTTATACAAAGGAAATATTTTATTTGAAAGTGATATTGATACTTTAAAAACTACTATGTTTAAAGTTCAAATATCACTAAAAGGAGATTTTGATAAAAAAACATTTAAGGGATTAAAAATATTATTCTTTAAAAAAGTAGGGAGTATTGCTACATTAATTATTGATGAAAATGGTAAAGACTCGAAAAAAATCTTACAAAATTTAAATCCAGTCATTTTAGATTTTTTACCCCTTACTTTAGAAGAAGTATTTATTTATCAAATGGAGGCATTAGGTTATGAATTTGAAAACGTTATTTAATTTTAATTATTTTAAAGAAAATTTAAAAAAATCCAAAGGACTTTTAGCATTTTTCTTTGGCGTTGTACCACTACTTAATATTGTTATGTTAGTTACTAAAGAAGAATTTTTAGGCACATTTAACGATATAAGTGCTATAACTATTGTTGGTTTATATATTGTACCAATAGTTTTAGCAATATCACTTATGGGTTTTGTGTTTAGTAAAAAAAATACTGATTTTGTATTGTCAAAACCACTAAATCGAAAAACAATTTATTTAACTAACTTATTGGGTGGAGTTATTACTTTAGGATTATTAATTTTATTAAATACAATTATTTTTTGGCTAATGAGTTTAATATTTAGTAATATGATTATTCCGTTTAATTTACTTATTGATTATTTCCTATTTTGGAGTATATCTTATATTTTTATGTTTGCAGTTACTTTGCTTGCGATTACAATAGCAGGTAATTCTATTGGAGCTTTTGTATTAATATTTTTGATAACTTGCTTAATACCGTTTTTTAGATTTGCCAAAATTGTATTTAATGAATTTTATACAATTGATAATTATATTAAATGTACTGATAATACTTGTAAACCAGAAGTATATGATTGTTCTCCTTTGGAAGCATGTGAAACAGAGTTAACAAATAATGATTATTATATTCTTCAATATCACGAAACTTATGGTAATAATTTTACAGCACCTTTAATTTTCTTAAATGCTCACTCAAATACCATGTATAATAAAGCAAGTATGTTAAAAATGATAATTTTAAGTATTATTTATTTTGCAATTGGTTTATTTACTTTTAAAAAACGTAAAATGGAAAATAATGAAATAAGTTTTCATAGTGAATTAATGCATTATTTTATTAAAACTTTAGGGTTTATTATAGTAAGTTTTGCTTGTTACGTTATAATTAAAGAGGGGGGAACTGGTAGTTTATTAATCGCTATTACTGGGGCTTTGATTTATTATATTGTATATGATTTAATTACCAGAAGAAGTATTTTTAAATTTCGTAAATCTTTAGTTATTTGTTTCGTTACTTTTGGTATCTTCCTTGGCATCTATTTCCTATATGATACACATTTAAATTCAAAATCCATTTATTTAGATAAGATTGATAATATCAGCTTTTATCATAATGGCGAATATTTAACTATTGAAGATGAGAATATTATTAACATGATAATTAAAAGCTCAATCTCTAGTGATATGCATTATGATTGGCGAATGGCTATTTTTGAAAATAATAATAAATATTATAGATTAAATATTAATTTTACTGAAGATTTAGAGCAAGCTATACTCGAGTATTTGTATAGAAGAAATGTAAGATTAGCTACAACTTTCAAATATGATAGTATTAATTATGCCAGTGATAAAATTGAAGTGAGTAAAGAATTTAAAAATCTAGTAAAAGATGCTATGCACTATATAAAACTTGATGATTTAAGAAATGCTTCTAAAACAATTTCTATTTATAATTATCAAAATCATGGATATCAAAAATTAATTGTTCCTTATACTTTAAATGCTGAGTTAGATAAATATATTTTAACAACCCTTACTAATAGATTTATTAATAACTTAAATGAAAATAAAGATAATAATATTCATATTGACTGCACATTATTTAATGATGAAGATTTACATGTTTTTGATTATGTAATAAAAAATAATTTAACTAGTTTTATTAATTATTTAAAAACTAATAATATTAAAACAGTTGATAATACAAGATGTATTATATATAGTTATAGTGAGAATTTAAATTTAGAAATAGGAGATGCTAATAGTTTTTATGAAGAATTCAAAAGATACCGTAAGAATATCGAAAATAATGAAGGATATCAATTAATATTAAAATCTTATCAAACAAATATGGAGAAATATAACAACAATACTTATGAATATTAATATTGATTTTGGTAAAAGAACTCCTATTTATGAACAAATTGTTTTAGAAGTAGAACGATTAGTAAGTTTAAATATTTTACAAGAAAATGAACAAATTCCAAGTATTAGAGAATTAGCTTGCAGTCTTAGTATTAATCCCAATACAGTAAAAAAAGCTTATGATATTTTAGAAAGTAAAAATATTATTATTAGTAAATCTACTAAAGGAACATTTATTTCAGAAAATATTATTAAGGCTAAAGAATTAAAAATAAATGAACTAATAAAAGAAATTACCATAAAAGTAAATGAACTTGAAACTTATGGTTTAACTAAAAATGAAATTTTAAAAATTATTAAAGATAATAAATAACAAAATCTGACAAAATATTTACCTAAATTTAAAATAATAAATTTAAGAGTTGACTAAAAAAGTATTTTTGGTATAATTAATTTAGAAGGTGAACAATATGAAAAGATTAAATAAAAGAGGTTTTACATTAGTAGAATTATTAAGTGTAATTGTAATATTATCTGTAGTTGTACTAATTGCAACAAATGCTGTAGTACCAATGATGTCTAGTGCTAAAAAACAAGTTTTAGCTACTGAAGCTAATAAGTTTATGGGCGCTGCTAAAACTTTATATGTTAATGACAAAGCAACAGGTACTAAATGTTATACTTATACTGATATTATTAATTCTAACTTGATAGAGAAAAATGATGAAACCTATACTGGTAGTTTCTTAATTGAAGAAAATAATGGTAAATATACTTATCGTATATGGTTATCAAATGGTACTAATTTAGTTGATGGTAAAACACCAGATGTATCAAGTGATGATGTTATTGAATCTAATGAAGATGCATCAACTGTTTGTGGAGCAAATTAAGGACTTAGGTCCTTTTTTCTTTTCTTTAATATTATATTGCAAAAATTGTCGAACGATTTAAGTTGTTAAATAGATAAATATTTAGTAATATTAAAGTACTCACTCGTATTCATATTTCCAAAACCTTAAATAGTCAGAAAGGAAAAAATGCAAATAAAAGAAAAGAAATATTTAAGAGACAAAATAGTAAATATAATATTAACAGATGAATCATGTCGAGAATATGTTGAAAGTATAATAAGTGCTGCCTTAAATATCCCTCTAGAAATAGTAAAAGATAATTTAATATTAGAAACTAATAGAATAAATTATAATACTAACCTAAAATATAATTATGTTGATGCAATATATGAAAATAATACATCAATTATAAATATAGAAATAAATTATAATAATTCAAAAAGTGTTAGAATTAAGAATATGAGATATGTATGT
>CAPZYV010000060.1 GCA_948750805.1 uncultured Bacilli bacterium
CGTTTATAATTATAGGATCCTTAAGCATATCGGATAAAGTTGGTTTATAGTTTACTTCTTCTGTTATTAACTTAATATTGTCCTTATCTTTAATTGTTGACCTCTCAAAAGATTTTTCTTTTATAGCATCTCTTAATTGCCTAACAGATAATCTTTGATTAATTGCAAGATTAATATAATAATTCATTTCATTTTTATTTTTTATGGATAAAAGTTTATAGTAATGGCTCCATGTTAATTGGTGGGACGGTGTCCCACCTTTTTGAAACGTTAAATATAATTTTCTCATTCTTTTTAAATTAGAAATGTCATAACCTTTACCATATTCTATTACTAATCTTTTAGACCACTCTTTAATTAATCCATCACCGTATCTAGCTCTTGCCTCACCGCCTTGTGCCTCAATTAATAACTTTCCAATTTCAAAATAGGTTTTTAAAGTTTCATTGTTTTCTTCTAAATTTCTTACCCTAGAGGAAATTTCTTTGTTTTCTATTAGACTTTTTATTTCATTATAATAATTCATCTTTCCTCCTTTCATATTTTTGTTTTTTCTTTTAATAAATAGTTAATAACTTTGATATTTTTATTAGAAACATATTTACACACCAATTTATCATTTTCTTTGCATATAATTATTCCTTCGGTTTTAGCATGAAAAGGTTCTTTTATATTCTCATCAACATAATTCATATAAAACTCTATTTGTCCTATATCTTTAGGTTTAAATTCTCTTGTCTTAAGTTCTATTACTGTATAAAAATTTAGTTTTGTGTTAAACATCAAAAGATCTATATAATAATTTTTCTTACCAACGATTAGTTTATATTCAGAACCTGCAAAAGTAAATCCATAACCTAATTCTAAAAAGATATGTTCCAATTGTTTTATCATATATTTTTTCAAAGCCTTTTCTGATAATCTATCTTGATTATCTACGTTTATAATTATAGGATCCTTAAGCATATCGGATAAAGTTGGTTTATAGTTTACCTCTTCTGTTATCAATTTAATATTATTCTTGTCTTTGATTGTTGATCTTTCAAAGGAATTAGTTTTTATTTCATTTATTAAACCTCTTACAGATAGATTGTTTGTTATACATTTATTTATGTAATAGTTAATTTCGTTTTTATTATCAAATCTTAATAAATATCTATAATGAGTCCACGAAAGACTAAATTGGCTACTCAGTGAGTAGCTTTTTCTAAAAATTAAATAAAACTTTCTCATATGTTTCAAATTTGCTGAGGAATATCCTTTGCCATACTTTTTAGTTAGTTTAATTGACCACTCTTTAATTAAACCATCACCATACTTTGCTCTTGCTTCGCCACCCTGAGCCTCCACAAGAAGCTTTCCTATCTCGTAATAAGTTCTTAATGTTTCGTTATTTTCGTCTAACCTTCTTATCCTGTCATTAACCTCTTTATTCTCTATTAATTTTTTTATTTTGTTATAATATTGCATTTTTATCTCCCTTCAACTTTATCATTCGCCATAATTTTGAAAATTCCCCTAAAATATTTAAAAAAAATTAATAAAACAAAAAAAGAAATATTTCTATTTCTTTACCGCTCCAAATCTTCTATCTCTATTATTAAACGATTTTATCGCTTTATCAAGTTCTTCTTTATTAAAGTCTGGCCATAACACATCTGTAAAATAAAGTTCTGCATAAGCCATTTGCCACAACATAAAATTACTTATTCTATATTCTCCACTCGTTCTAATCATTAAATCTATTGGTGGAAGATCATTAAACATATATTTATTAAACATTTTAGAATTTATATCACTTATGTTTATCTTATTTTCTTTTACATCATTGCATATTTTTTTAGAAGCTTCAACTATTTCATCTTGTCCACCATAATTCAAACAAATATTAAATATACCATTTTTATTATCTTTGGTTTCTAGCGTCATTTTTTCCATAGCTTTTAACACTTTATCACTTAACTTGTTTTTAACTCCTGAAAACACTACCTTAACTCCTTTTTTCTTTATCGAGTCAAAGTTTTTTTTAAAAGCCTTTAAAAAAAGATCCATCAAATAATCAACTTCTTCTTTATCCCTTTTCCAGTTTTCCGTTGAAAAAGCAAACACACTTAATACGTCAATTCCTTTATCATAAACATACTCTGATATTTCTTTTAAAACATCCGCTCCACGCTGATGTCCTTTAGTACGTTTTAGACCTCTTTTTTGTGCCCAACGACCATTACCATCCATTATGATAGCAACATGTTTAGGTACCTTATAATCCATTTTAACTACCTCCAAACGACTAAATAAAGTATACCATATATTTAATAAATATGAAATAACAAGCACCTATATTTACATTTTATGATTAAATAATGGTACTATGTTATAACCAATAAGGTACGTATTATCATTTAATTTAATAGGAGTGTGTTATTATGTGGTGCTACTTTATACTACTTATAATATTATTACCAGTATTATTTATAATAGGAATTATATTTATACCAATAATACTATTATTTTGCTTATTTAACATCATATTTAATTGTTTTAACAGAAATAATAATTGTAATTGTAGATGTAATAATAGCTGCTGCCATCGAAGATAAAGTTTTGCTTTATCTTTTCTTTATATCTTTATTTATCTCCATATAATCCATTATACTTTCTTTTACCTAACAAAAAGAAAATAGTCTACTTATTGATAATAATTTCTTATATCATCTAACAAATTTTCATTAAATTTTTTATTTTTTATCATTTCTATTTCAAATTTATACGGTGCATAACTTCTGTCTTTTCCGCCATCAATACTAACATAAGGTGTTTCTAGTATTTTTGGTACATCTTTTAATCTATCGTTATATATTATGTTAATTAAAGTATCAAAACCTATATAACCATATCCAATATTTTCGTGTCTATCTTTATGAGCGCCAATAGGATTCTTAGAATCATTTACATGAACGCAACCTATTTTATCAATTCCAATTAATTTATCAAAATCATCTAAAAACTTATCAAATAAAGTCATATCATAACCTGCATCACTTAAATGACAAGTATCTAAGCATACCATTAACTTATCACTATACTTAACCCCGTCCATAATTCTTTTAATATGACTCATATCAAAACATACTTCAGTTCCCTTGCCTGCCATAGTTTCTAAACAAATCATAACCTTTTGATCAGGAGTAATAACTTCATTTAAAGCATTAATTATATTGTTAATTCCAGTATCTAAATCAAGTTTTACATAACTACCTGGATGAAGCACTACTTTTTCTACACCAAATGCTTCTACTCTTTTTATTTCTTGTTTTAAAAACTCTATAGCAAACTTATAACTTTCTTCCTTTTCGTTGTTAGCTAGATTAATAATGTATGGAGCATGAACCACAATGTTTTTTATATCAATATTATTTTCTTTTAATATTTCAATAGCTTCCTTAGTTAAATCATCTTTTATTTCACATCTTTTAGTATTTTGTGGAGCACCAGTATAAAACATAAATGTATTAGCTCCATAACCTAATGCTTCTTTAACACTTCCTACTAATTGATCACTACTTCTAAATGATACATGCGAACCTAATAATAACATATTTACCACCTCATATTTCTTTAATCATTATACTAAATATAAGAAATTAAGGCAAAGAAAAAAGAACTAATTAAAGTTCTTCTAGTACTCACATGGATTAGTAATAATTACTTGATAATTATTTGCTTCTGTAGCTTTATCAAAAGTAACTCCTGTAGATGTTTGATTTGTTAATTCATTCAAATCCATATTAGTAAATTTACCACCTTTTTTAATGGTAATAATAACATTCTTACCACTTACAGTTGCATTTATATCATCTGTTTTATCCATAACTTCATCTAATCCACCTTGAGTTAAACTAGCTTCTGCACAAGATAGTTTTGCTGATTTTTTTATACTTAGTACACTATCAGCATATGCTCTAGATCTAGATTTTCTAATTGTCTTATTTACTTGTTGTGTTGCAATAACCATTATTACAGCTAATACCACGATAACCGCAAGTAATTCAATTAACGTAAAACCTTTTTTATTTAATTTTTTCATCTTTTTATTCCTCCTATTATTACAGTAAAATATTACCATTATTATACGTTTAAGTCAACCTGTTACATTTTTAATTTAAGAATATTTACGCATTTTTTACCATAATTTCTTGTTTTATAAACCATTAATTTATCATATTTTCCGTAATCTATCTCTATTTCTGTTTCACATACTATCACTGCGTTATCAGATAACAAACCAACATTATCATTTATTTTAGATAGTGATTTATCTAACTCATCAGTATGGTATGGAGGATCTAGAAATATTATATCAAATACTATTTTTTGATTAATAAAGTTATCTAATGCATCAGAAGCGTTTTTCTGAACACTAATAGTATTATCAACATTTAACGTTTTTATGTTATCTTTTATTATGTTTATAGCAATTTTATTATTATCTACTAAATAAGCTTTTTTAGCACCATTAGAAATTGCTTCGATGGCTAAATTACCACTTCCTGCATATAAGTCTAAAACGGTAGAATCTTTAATGTATTCTTGTATCATTGCAAATACTGATTCTTTTACTCTATCCATGGTTGGTCTTGTTCCATTAATATCAAAACCTTTTAATATTCTTCCTTTATATTTACCACTAATTATTTTCAATGTTATCACCTATAAACTTTTGTATATTTCTTTTAACTTTTTACCTACGTTTTTTATATCTCTTTGTTTTGCAACACTATAAGCATTACTAGTTAAATCTTTTAATTTACCATCAAAAAATAATTTTATTTTTTCTTCAAAATCATCTATTGTTTTTGCTTTATAAACATTTTTACCATCAACTAACCAATCATCAAATATTGGAATATCTCTAATTATTGCATTACATTTACACGCACAAGCTTCTATTATTGGTATTCCTTCTGTTTCTTCTAAAGTTGGAAATAAAAACAAATCTGCACCATTCATAGCAGCTTTAATCATTTCTGGCTCTACGTATCCTGCAAACATTAAATTATCTAGTTTGGTATTTACTGCTTCCTTTACTGGTTTTGTTGCTAAAGTAAGTGGACTATAACCAAACCAAATAAATTTATATTCGGGCATTTTCTTAGCTAACTCTACAAAGTCAACAATACCTTTTCTTTCAATGTATAAGCCTACACCAAAAATAACTTTATCATCTTTTTTATAACCATATTTTTCTCTAAAATTTTTACCTAGTTTTTTATCACTTTTAAAGAAATCTAATTCAATACCATTAGATACATCATATATTTTTTTATTTTCTAAACCTTTATATCCTTCAAGTAATTTTTTTGAATATAACGTAGGAGTTACTATAACATCTCCTAATTTATAACATTTAATAAGCCACTTCTTAAATAATTTAGAAGTTTGCTTAGCAAATATAAATCCATTTTTATAATCTTCTTCGGTAGAATGAGCATGATAAACTATTTTTTTACCTTGCTTTTTAGCTTTTTTAGCAAGCATATAAGATTTAGGAAAATAAGTATTTATATGAAGTATATCATAATC
>CAPZYV010000061.1 GCA_948750805.1 uncultured Bacilli bacterium
AGAATTAATAAATAATTTTCCATTATAAGTTTATCATTCATTTTGTTTAGCCTCCAATACGTTCATTAATCTTTGTTTAGCCTCATTATGCTTAGTTAATTCGTTATTCATAAGATTAACTAAGTTTTCATCTTCTAAATTTTGAAGACCAGCTTCAATTATCTTAATAATATTTCCTTCGTGTCCTACTGCATCTTCAAAATAAAGTAATTCTTTTTGTGTCATATTATTTCCTCCTTGTTACTTATTATGTACATATATTGACTAGCATAAACACGAAGTGTTGCAAAAATTATATTTTTTTCATATAATAAAATATATAAAGATAAAGAGGAATATGAAAGGAAAAACTTCTTTTTCTAGCGCCAGACCCTTAAGTGGGTGACGAGGTTTGTGGTTATCGAAATATTCGGCGGATACCACAACGGACTTGTGAGTCGTAAGAAATACTTTTAAAAAATAAAATCAAAATTATAACAGAGAGGTATTTCGCACAGTTATTTTTATTATGTATTTAAAAGGAGAAAAATAATATGTGTGGAATAGTTGGTTACGTAGGGAGTAATAAAAACTCTGTGCATGTTTTAATCGACGGATTAAAAAAATTAGAATATAGAGGATATGATTCGGCGGGAATTGCATATCTTGAAAATAATAAGTTAAACATTATAAAAAGTGTTGGTGAATTAAAAAAATTGGAAAGTAAGGTAAATTTTGGTGTTTCATCTAACATTGGGTTAGGTCATACCAGGTGGGCAACTCATGGCATAGCAGATGAAGTTAACTCGCATCCTCATAAGGTAGGAAAGTTTACTATCGTTCATAACGGAATCGTAGAAAATTACAACGAACTTAGAAGTAAACTTAAAAGCGAGGGTTACGGTTTTAAATCAGAAACAGATACTGAGGTAGTAGCAGCCTTGCTAGATAGCATTTATAAAACTAATAATGATGTTTTAAAAAGCATTAGAAAAATGACGGATATATTAGATGGCTCTTATGCTCTAGGTATTATGTGCGAGGACGATAATGATACTTTATACGTTGCAAAAAATAAAAGCCCTTTGATAATAGGTGTTGGTGAAGGTGATAATTATATCGCATCAGACGTTCCAGCAATACTTGATAAAACAAAAAAATATATAGCACTTGAAGATGGTTGTTACGCAAAGATAACTAGTAGTGAAATAAATTTGTATAAAGATGGTATTAAAAAGGATTTTAACGTAGAAGAATTTAAGTATGATGCATCTGATATTTCTAAAAAAGGTTATGAGCATTTTATGCTTAAAGAAATGCACGAACAACCTGAAGTATTTAGAAGAACGACTAATCCTTATTTGGAAAGTGGTATAGATAGTTTGATTGCTAAAATGCCTGATTTTACTAAGTACGGGAAAATTAGAATAGTAGCATGTGGTAGTGCAACTCACGCTGGATTAGTTGGAAAGCAAATGATAGAAAAATTTGCTAATGCAGAGGTACAAGTTGATACAGCTAGTGAGTTTAGATATTGCAAACAATTTTTAAAAGAAGATGAATTAGTAATCGTAGTATCACAATCTGGTGAAACTGCTGATACGTTAGAAGCTTTAAACATTGCTAAGAAAAATGGTAATGATACGTTAGGAATTATAAACGAAAAGGGAAGTACCATTGCAAGGGAAGCTAAAATGGTTTTATATACGGAAGCTGGAAAAGAAATCGCTGTTGCAACAACCAAGGCTTATTCGGCTCAGGTTGCTCTGCTTTCTCTTATCGCTCTTAATCTTTCTTATAAAAAGGATTTAGTTGACAAAAAAGAGATAAAAGAAATATTAGAGGATGCTAACAAATTACCTGGATATATAGAAAGCTTGTTAAATAAAGAAGAGGACTATAAAAAAATAGCAGAAGACATAAAAGATTATAATGACATATTCTTTATTGGTAGAGGAATTGATTATGCACTAGCTATGGAAGGCTCATTAAAACTTAAGGAGATATCTTATACTCATAGTGAAGCCTATGCAGCTGGAGAGTTAAAACACGGAACGATTTCCTTAATTGATGAGGGAACTCCTGTTGTTGCGATAGTAACAGATGATAATATTGCACCAAAAACAATTAGTAATATTAAAGAGGTTAAGTCAAGAGGTGCAAATGTTATATACATAACAAATAAAAAAGATGAAAATGAAGATGGATTTTATGATAAAAAGATAGTTGTTCCTAAAGTAAATTATTTATTGCAACCACTTCTTACGGTTATTCCTCTTCAAATGGTTGCATACGAACTTGCTAAACTAAAGGGGTGCAGTATTGATAAGCCAAAGAACCTAGCTAAGAGTGTAACGGTAGAATAGAAATAATTAAAATATATTAAAAATGATTGACAAGCATTAAAAAAATCTATATTATTATAATAGCGTGAGAATATCACGCAAGGTACTTTTACGATTTAGTTGAAAGTACAACCAAAACCCCCTTGGAGCCTTATGGCTCCTCTTTTTATTTAAAACTTTATTTTAGGAGAAAAATACCGTATAATAAAAAAGAAAGAAATTGAGATTATAATGTAACTAGTATTTTTTTTAAAATTGATCAAAGGCTTGGGGTGTCTCTAATTTAATAAAAAATATGAGGAGATGTATAAATAATAATTTAAAAATAACCAGTAAGAAATATAAAATATGATAGGTTAGGAGAACAATATGAATACAAAGTATGTAATATTGGATTTTGGAAAAGTTATAGCTACCCCTACAACGGGAAATTGGGATATGACACCAAAATTTCTAGAATTGATTGATATAAATAAATTAGACATTAATAAAATGCAAAAGGCTCGTAAGAAATACGCACAAATCTTATCAGAAAAAGTGGTCAGTCTTGAGGAAGAGTATGATATGTTTTTTAGGTTTTATGATTGTATTTTAAGAGCTTGTGACTATCCAAATTATTCTAAAAAATTGGCTTCCGATATAGCTTATAATAGAACATATGAATTTGATAAATATAAACTTTATGATAATGTTAAAGAAGAATTAGTAAGATTAAAGGAAAAGTATGTTTTAATACTACTATCGGATAATTGGCCGTGTGTTATTCCGTATATGAAAGAATATGAAATATATAATTTATTTGATAAAATATACGTATCATCTATTTATGGAGTAGAAAAAAAAGATAAAGTATTTTTTGATTACCCTCTAAAAGATTTTGATATTAAAGTTGGTGAAGCAATTTTTGTTGATGATAACGAAGATTTACTTGATATAGCAAAAGAAAAGGGTTTGGATGTTAGGTTAATGGATAGAGAAAATAAAATTTTAGATTCAAAATATAAAATAATAAATACACTAACAAAAATTTAAAATAAACTCGTATTAATTTGAATAATGGGTTTAATTCTATTTTTAGTATGTATTATAATGATATATAATCTATTACTATTAAAAAGATTCGATAAGTAACTATAATTTTTAAAGCAATTTCTAAAGAGATTTTGCTTTTTTGTATTTTAAAAGTAAAATATTTTACGATAAACGATAAAATTATATTGACTTTTGACAATATAAGTTATATTATGTACTTGAGGTGAAGGAAATGAAAAAAAGCAAAATAGCAAAAATTATATGGGTTTTATTAATAATTATAATGATATTAGGAATAGGTTGTTTATTTTTCTTACCAAGGCTTTATGACCTGTTTAAAGATCCGAGTATTGAAACATTTGGTGAACATACATTAATATATAAAACGGCATTTTTTATGTGTTACATAATTTGTTTTATCATAATATATGAACTAATATGTTTATTTAAATATGTGTTTAGTGATACTCCATTTAAAAAGGAGGTAGAAAAAATATTGAAGTTATGTGCTATTTTATTTATGTTAATATTTTTAATCGTAACCATAAAAGCATTTTTTATACCGACCATTCTAACCTTTGGAGTGGCTTTTGTATGCTTATTGGCATCACTTAGTTTTTATTGTTTAGCAGAGGTTATAAAAGCAGCTATCTGTTATAAAAACGAAATAGATTATACGGTGTAGGTGATAATTATGATAATTGTAAATTTAGATGTAATGATGGCCAAAAGACAAATGTCATTAAATGAACTTAGTGAAAAAACTGGAATAACCACAACTAATTTATCAATCCTTAAGACTAATAAAGCCAAAGCAATTAGATTCTCAACTCTAGAAGCAATATGCAAGGCTTTGAAATGTCAACCAAGTGACATTTTAGAATATAAAGGTGAAGAAGATGAAAAGTGATTTTAAAATAAATAAGAAAAAAATAATAGTTCTTTTATGTGCAGCCTTATTAATTGTAATTTTTAGTAATTTAAAAATAGATTGGTATATAAGATTTGTAATATTACCTTTTTCGGTTATGATAATTAGTTATATTTACTTATTCGAAGAAGAAAAAGAATTAAATCAAAAGGCGTATTATTTATTAATTCCAATAGTACTAATTTTGATGAGTGATTTAATCCTCAAAATAGATGAAAGCAACAAGTTTTTAAACGTAATTGTCTTACCAGTTTTACTAACAACCTTTTTTATGATGTTAACCAATAAAAACTTCTTTATTTCTAGTAAGATTATAACTTGGGTATTTAAACTTTTTCCTAATAAGTTATTTAGTAATTTGAAATATTTAAAATCTAATGGTAGCAAAACTAAATCAAATAGAGCAGTAAATATTTTTATGGGGATTATAATTGGCTGTGTTATTGGCTTAGTTATTTTGTCATTACTGACAAGTGCTGATGATTACTTTGAATATTTTATCCACAATATAACAGGCTTATTTAAGCTGGATTTAGGAAATATTATACAATTTATTATATCTTTTATAGTATTGTTTAGTATTTTTATAAATATATCATTAAACAAAAATACTAAGATATCTAGTGCAAAGTATGATAAATTAGATTATGTAATGGTAACGATTATTCTGTCAATAATAAATGTTATATTTGTTTTATTCTTAGTTTCGGAGGTATCTCGCTTAACGACTAACTTTTTACAGTTACCAGTTAAATATACATACTCCAGCTATGCAAGAGAAGGTTTTTTCCAATTACTTTTTGTAACGGTAATTAATTTTATTGTTATTATGTATCTTTTGTATAAAACAAAAATCATTGGTGAAAGTTCAAAAGTAAAAGGTTTAATTTTAGTACTTATAGGATTTTCTATGATTTTAATATTTAATTCTTACTATCGTATGTTTTTATACATCAATCATTATGGGTTTACCATTTTAAGATTACAAGTTATTTTGTTTTTAGCAATGGAATTTATTATATTTGGGATCTTAATAAAGAAAGTCTTAAAAGGTTTAAAATTTAAAGATGCATTAATATATTTTATAATTATTACTAGTTTTTATATTATAAATATTTATACTTGTAATAGTGCATTTATTAAATTTATAGGTTAGATAATTATGGCAAACATAAATAACGAGAAAAGAAAATTTTATTAATAATGAATTATATTTTAAAGTTGAAAATGGGATATATAAAATAATAAATAATTTGGAATTTAAAATACTAGGTATTATATGAAAC
>CAPZYV010000062.1 GCA_948750805.1 uncultured Bacilli bacterium
AAAAAAAGGAGTAGTAAATTTTAAAAACATGGTGGATCAAAGATACACTTTAGATGATTTACTTCTTCAACTAAGAGAAAAAGATATTAGAAGTATAGACGAAGTAGATTATGCTATTTTAGAAATAAATGGTAAGTTATCAGTTTTTAAAAAAGATGATCAAAAAGATAAAAAAGTATATCCAATGCCAATTATTTTAGATGGTGAAGTCCAGTATGATAACTTATATAGTATAAACAAAACAAAGAAATGGTTATTAAACATTCTTTTAGAAAAAAATATATCAGCAGAAGACGTTTTTTATGCTTTTAGCAAAGGTAATGATTTATACATAATTAAACAAAATGAAGTAAAGAAATAGTTTGACCTTAGGTATAATATGTGATAGTATATTGTTCGAAAAGAGGAATTATTATGTTTTCTAAAGAAATAATGTTATATAAATTTTCGAGATATTATATAAAAACTTGGCGCTTACTTATTAAAGAATTGAAAAAATTAGAAAAAACTATTTATAAGAATTTAGATTATAATGAAGTTATAAATGCAAGTCTTGTACGATACAATATTATTAGTTTAAAGACTTTGTTAGTTGATTTGCTGACTAGAAAAAAAGAAAGTATTGATGGTTTTAGTGTTTTAGTAGATTCTTATGGAGAGTTAATATTATTGTATTTAGAAGCGCAAAATTTAAGAAAGCAAATTAAAAGAAAATATTATTATGAAAAAGTAGAAGAAAAAGAATATAAAAATATTGATGATGCAATTAGTCATATGCCAAATGGAAATATAGATAGAATTTTTATGAATGCTTTTACTGATCAGGATATCAATATTTGTGAGGTTTATTGCAAGAGAAATATAAGTGAAATGGTTCGTGCTTTGGAAAATACAAATAAAGGAAAAGCAAAGTAATTAAACTTTGTTTTTTTCTTTATTGTTAATATTTTTCCTTTATGATATACTATATAAAGAAAAAAGGAGGGGTAATATGGAAAAAAATAACGAAATAGAAGAGGCTTTAAATAATATATTCGGTTCTGATTTTGTTGAAGTTGATATCAAAGATGATGCTAAAGATTATGTAGATAATGATAATATGTATAGTGCCCCAAAAGAAGATAAAGTTGAGGATATATTTAACACATATCAAAATAACAATGATATTGAAGCTAAAGAAGATAATGATTTGGGGAATAAGGTAATTAATGGTAAAAGAATAACTAACAGAATAAAAGAAAATAAAGAAAACATTATCTACTATTTAATAGGACTTGCTATAATTACTGTTATTATTTATGTTTTAGTTAACTTTGTTTTTGGTATTACTAAAACTGTTACTTGTACTTATAAAGCTGAAGATGAAGGATATAATTTTTCTGATGAATATAAAATTACATATAAGAAAAATAAGATTAGTTACGTAGAAAGTGTATATACATATAACGCTTTGAATGATGAATTTAAAGGACAATTACAATATATAAGAGAAGATAAATTACCGGTTATAGTTAACTCTAATGGTATGCCAGGATTTACTTACATTTATGAATCTAATGATGATTTTATTAAAGTAAATGGTTATTTAGATTTTACGTTATTTGAATTTGATAAGATAGATAAAATGGATCAAGAGTTAATGCCAATTAGTTATTTTAAAATTGACTCTAAAACCACTTATAAAACTTTAAAGGAAGATTTAGAAAGTGAAGGATATGTATGTACTTTAAGTAAGTAGTATAAAATAAATGAAAAATATGTTATAATAAGACGAAATAAAGGAGTTGATTAATTTGAGAGAATTATCAGAACAAGAATTAGTTAGAAGAGGAAAATTAGAAGAAATAAAAAAGGTATGTAATCCATACCCAGAAAAATATGTTAAAACGCATTCTTTAAAAGATGCTAAAAAGTTAGTTGATGGAACTACTAACGTAAGAATAGCTGGTAGAGTTATTTTCATGAGAAAGATGGGTAAACTTAGTTTTATACGTATAAGAGATATAGAAGCAGGCATGCAATTAGAATTTAAAATTGATATAATTGGAGAAGAAAAATACCAATTCTTTAAAAAGCAAATAGACGCTGGTGATTTTATAGGTGCTGAAGGTGAAATATTTACTACTCAAACAGGAGAAAAGACTTTAAGAGTTAATTCGTTTGAATTTTTAGGTAAGGCTTTAAGACCTCTTCCTGATAAGTTTCATGGTTTAAATGATACAGAACTTAAATATCGTCAAAGGTATGTTGACCTTATTTCAAATGAAGAGTCTAGAAAAGTATTTTTAGGAAGAAGTAAATTATATGCATTTATTCATAAGTTTTTGGGAGAACACGGATTTTTAGAAGTTGAAACTCCTATATTACAAACCGCAGTATGTGGAGCAGCTGCAAAGCCTTTTTACACACATCACAACGCTTTAGATATGGAATGTAATTTAAGAATTGCCCCAGAAACTTATTTAAAACAATGTATTGCTGCAGGATATGATAAAGTTTATGAAGTAGCAAAATGTTTCAGAAACGAAGGTATGGACTCAGAACATTTGCAAGAATTTACTCAAGTTGAATGGTATGCTTCTTACTGGAATTATGAAGATAATATGGAGTTTTATCAAACTTTTATTAAGTCATTATTAATGGAATTATTAGGTACAACTACATTAGAATATCAAGGTGTAACGCTTGATTTTGGAAAAGAAAATTGGGACAGAATAAATTATGTTGAAGAAATGAGAAAGATATTTGGTTTTGATTTTCTAGCGATTGAAGAACCTTCAGAGTTAAAGGATAAAATTGTAAATAATGGATTGTTCACATATGAGGAATTAGAAGATTATAAGTCTATAAGTCAAATCGTTGATTTTGTTTATAAAAAGAAGATAAGAGAAGGTATTGTACAACCTACAATAATGTATAATTATCCATCTATGCTTATTCCTCTTGCAAGAAGAAATGACAATGATGATAGAATAATAGATGTATTCCAAGTGGTTGCTTGTGGAACTGAACTTTGTAAAGCATATTCTGAGTTAGTAAATCCAATAACCCAAAGAAAATCTTTTGAAGACCAATTAAAGGCTAAGGCTCAAGGCGATGATGAAACAATGGATTTAGATGAAAACTTTATGCTTGCAATGGAACAAGGAATGCCTCCAATCTCTGGTTTAGGTTTTGGTATTGACAGATTAATGATGCTAATATATGATCAACCGTCAATAAGGGACGTAGTTTTATTTCCGCTTATGAAACCAGAAATAGATAATCCAAACGAGAAAAAGGAAGATTAATGTCTTCTTTTTCTTTATATAAAAATATATTTGTGTTATAATTGGAACATATAAATTAGAAGTAAGGAGTAGTGATTATGTTTATAGGATTTTATGGAGCGTCAGTTCTTTTAACTTATATAGGGCTTGCTTTTGCGGTGGTTGGAATGGTTCTTTCCTTTTTAGGATTTATTCCAGCGGCAATTATGTGTCTTATTTTAGCAGGTGTTTGTGATATGTTTGATGGTACTGTTGCAAGAGCTTGCAAAAGAAGTGACACAGAAAAGAAATTTGGTGTTCAAATAGATTCTTTAGTTGATACAGTGTCATTTGGTGTATTTCCAGTAATACTTGGAATATGCATGGGATTTACTAGTAGATTAAACATTATTGTTTACGTAATGTTCGTTTTAGCAGCGGTTATTAGACTTGCATACTTTAACGTTTTAGCGGAAGAAAAAACGGTATTTAATAAAAAGAAAAAGGAAAAAATATCATATTATTATGGACTTCCTGTAACTAGTATTGCAATTATTTTACCGTTTACGTATAATTTAAGCATTTTTATGCATCCAAGTGTATTTGTTAAGGCATATCCTCTTGTTATGCTAGCAACCGCAATATTATTCGTTTTAAATATAAAGATTAAGAAACCTACTGGAATATGGTATGTTATATGTTCTATTTTAGCAGCAATAGAAATAGCAATTATTTCAGCAGCAATGAGATAATGAGAAGAAAAATTAAAGATAATCCAAATAAAGGATTATCCTTTTTATATAATAATGCTGCTGGAAGAATAATTTTAAAACCAATTATTAAAGGTAAGTTTGTATCAAGCTTAATTGGTAAGTTTATGGATACTAAAATATCCAAAATAATGATAAAACCTTTTATTAAGAACCATAATATTAACATGGATGAATTTGTTGATAAAGATTATTCATGCTTTAATGACTTTTTCATAAGAAACATAAAAAAAGCGTTAAGGCCTGTAAGTAAAAATAAAAATGATTTTATAGCACCGTGTGATTCTAAACTAACTTGTTATAAAATTAGTAAGAATTTAACATTTAATATAAAAAATAGTACTTATAGTGTAAGTTCAATTATTAATGATAATGAAAAAGCTTCCTTTTTTGAAAATGGATACGCACTAGTATTTAGACTTTCACCAGAAGATTATCATCACTATGTATTTTGTGATGATGGAATAATTATTAATAATTATAAATTAAAAGGAAAGTTTCATAGTGTTAATCCTATTGCGTATGATAAATTTAAAATATTTAAAGAAAATCAAAGGGAATGCACTTTAATTAAAACTAAAAACTTCGGAACAATTATGTATGTAGAAGTAGGAGCTTTATTAGTTGGTAAGATAAAGAATATAAATACTTCTAAAAAACATAAAAAAGGTGAAGAAAAAGGTTATTTTATGTATGGAGGTTCAACCGTTGTTGTCTTAGTTTCAAAAGATAAGATTAAGATTGATAAAGAAATATTAAATAATTCTAAAAATGGTTATGAGACATATGTAAAATGTGGTGAAAAAATTGGAGAAAAATTAGTTTAATATTTTTTAAATAAAATTATTATGTTATTATATAAATATATGGAGGGTAACAAATGAGTGAAAATAAAAATATTGAAGAAAATGAAATTGATATAATAGAAGAAATTGCTGAAGACGAAAAGGATAATATAGACGAAGATCCTGGTTATGTTACCCGTGAAATAAACTTAGATGACTTATATGATGGAGCGGTAAATAATACCGTGGTAATAGATCCGATAACTAATAATGAAATATTAATGAGAAGTAAAAAACCTAATTTTACGATACTAGGTATTATAATTGCAATAGTAATTTTACTTGTTTTATACTACGTAAATAATAAATCTGATTTTGGAAGAACTACTAAAAACGTTGAACCTAAAACGACAACTACTATACCAGTATCAAGAAAAGAAGATAATAGTGGCACTTTAACCTGTACTTATCAATCTAAAAGTGATGCAGAAAGTCAAAACGTAACTTACGTACTTAATTATAAAAATTCAAACCTTGTAAATTCAAACTTTAATTATATTGTAATGTCTAACACGGATAATCAATCAGCGATAGTGGAAGACTTGAAAACTCAATATGAAGCGTTTTTCATAAATAATGCTTCTGCAAACGGAAATAGTGTTAATTATGTAAAGACTGAAAAAGGATTTACTTTTAATGTTGAAACTAATTATCAAAGAGAAGGTTATAATGAGCTGACAACACTTGAAAATCAAACTATTTTATT
>CAPZYV010000063.1 GCA_948750805.1 uncultured Bacilli bacterium
TACTTAATTCTATTAAATAATTAATTCTAAAAATAGCTGAATCAATATTTGCTACTTTAATTAAATTTTCATAAAAATTAAATTCGGAAATTATCTCTCTTAAAATAATACTTGGGGTTTTACAATCAATATTATTAGCTAATTTAAAACATGATTTATAAATAGCTGAATCATAAAAATTATTTTCATTTATATAATTAAATATTTCGGCATCTGTTAAACTACCAATAAAACTTCTCGCAATACTTACAAAAGCATAGCGCATTTCCAAATTATATTCTTTACTATTTATTAATAAAATTAATTTAATAATATTTCTAATAATTTTTATATCATTAGCTTCAATTAAATCACTATCTAAATAAACATCCATCGGGATACCAGCATATTCAAATATTTTTTTATATTTAGGCATATCAGTACCTCGGTCTAATATAATACAAAAATCATTATAACAAACATCTCTATTTTTATTTAAATTAAAATCAAAAACTTGGTACTTAGATTTAACTTTCTTTTTTATATCTTGAAAAATAGTAAAAGCTTCTATTTCTACATTACTATATTCTTTATTTTTATAATCATATTTCATAATTTCCATATTATTATCATTATTATTTAATCCTTCCTTAGAATAAGCTAAATTACCATAAATCATCGCATGATTATTTTGATAATCAACCCCTCCATATTCTTCTCCCATTATTAAATTAAATATTAAATTAATATTATCAAGTACTTCTCCTCTACTACGAAAATTCTTTAATAAATCAATTTTTTCTCCACCTACATGCTTAGCATAATTATCATATTTATTTTTAAATATATTAGGATTAGCATTACGAAAACGATATATTGATTGTTTTATATCTCCGACCATATAAACATTATTATTTTCTATTTTGGAAATAAACATTTCTTGTAAATCATTTGTATCTTGATATTCATCAATTAATATTTCATTATAACTTTCTTTTAATTCTTCTAATACTTCATTATTCTCATTAACTACTTTAATAGCCATTTTTGCTATATCTGTAAATTGAAATGCTTCATTAGCTACTTTATAATCATTAATTCTTTTATCTAACTCTAAAATAATTTTAATGATAACTTTAACATAATCTTTCGTACTATTTATTTGACTCTTTAATTCTTCTTCACTATATTTAGTTAATTTAAGTAACTCTTCTTTTTTACTCTTTAAAGATTCTTTATACACTAAAGCTTCTTCTGGAATATCTCTAAACTGAATACTAGGAATACTTTTTATTTTAAATAAATCATTATAAGTATGAATACTAAAAAAAGGACTATATGATTCGTATAACTTAATATATAATTTTTCTGGAACTATACTTTCCAAAGCACTAATATCATTTTCTATTCCATGAGCCAAAGTTTTCAAATAGGAAAAATATTCTAAAAATAATTTATCAATATATTCTTCATTAAAAAATCTTTCTAAATAAGTATTTAAATATTCTTCTTTATTATATTTTAAATCTAAATCTTCACTAATTTTTAAAATAGCTTCTCTAATTCCTAAATCATCTCTATTAGTAAAATCACCAACTAATTTTAAAAATTCTTCATCTTTAACATCATATAATTCTAAAAAAATATCTTCTAAAGCCTTTTCTTTTTTAAGTTTTATAATTGAAGAATCAATAATTGTTACCTTAGAACTTATATTAAGTAAATAATGATACTTTTTTACAATACTAAGCGCATACGCATCAAAAGTTGTTATATAAGCCGCATCAATATATTCTAGTTGTTCTTTTAAACCAGCTTGTTCAAGCTTTTTTCTAATTCTATTTTTCATTTCGCCCGCTGCTTCATTAGTAAATGTTAAAATTAAAATATTTCTTATATCTATCCCACTTTTAACTTTTCTTAAAACTCTTTCGGATAAAACTGCAGTTTTACCTGAGCCTGCTCCTGCTGAAACAATTATATTAGTACCTTCTTTATTAATCGCTTCTTGTTGTTCCCCCGTCCACTTCATCATCTTCACCTCCTAAAACTACTTCATCTTTCTTATTCATAAAACAAATATCCTTAAACTTACAATAAGTACATGCTATATTTTTTCCTTTAATAACTTTCGGATTTATATTAAAATTACCAGCAATAATGTTATTTTCACATTCAAGTATTTTATTTTCAACCTCACTCGTTAGCTCATCCATTTCTTTATTTGATAATACTTTTGACCTTGAATCTAATTCGCCATTTTTTTTATATTTTAAATTTTTTAAGATTTTATTTTCACTATAATTATTATCTATAAGACTAATAATACTTGTACTGCTATTTGTAAATCCTTGAAGTTTCATATTATCCCATTTAATATCATAAAAAGATTTATTATCCTCTATTTGTGGAATATTAGACAGAACTTTTTGAATATAAAATCCAGCAATTTCTGCATCTTTAAACCTATCTGATTTTTTTAATAAATATAAATATATAGGTAATTGCATATTAAGTCCATACTTTAAATTATCTAAACTAACAATTGTATCACCAGTTTTATAATCAACAACCGCTAATACATTTTTACCATCTATTTTATTATACATTACTTTATCAAACTGCCCTTTAAAAGTAATTTTCATATCTTCTAAATCCCGATAAACATATAAGTCACTTTCAAATAAGTATTTATTTAATCTCGAACTTTCATTTTGTCTTTTTATTATAATTAATATTTCTTTTAATTCTAAAGCTAACTTCTCCAAATAGAAAAACTCTTTTTTATTTAATATATAATTATTTTCCTTAACAAACTTCATTATCTCAACAGGAATATCTATATCTTTTTCTATCCCAATTTCTAAAATATGATGAGTAACATTACCGATAATTGTTTTAAAACTATTTTGAAAGCTATCAATTTTAAGAATTTTACTTAAATAATACTTAAAAGCACACTCATTATACATTTCTAAATTAGTATAAGCCAGATTAAGTTCATGATTCATCCTCTCTCTTTGTAAATCATTATTAATCCCTTTAAAAGAATTATCATACATTAAATATGGAATATTAATACTATTTTGATATAATCCAAGTTCTTCGCTTATCATATTAAATTTATATAAATTATCTAAATCTTTAGCATAAGCCAGTTTCGTATTAAGTTTAGAATAAGATACTTTCTTTTTTATATTTACTAAACTAACTTCTAAATCTAATTCTTTAATAATAATTGAGGGATAAAAACTTCCCTTACTACTTTCTTTTTTATAAGTTATAATTAAATTTTTAATGTTTTTAATTTGTTTCTTAATATTCTCTTTTCTTAAAATATTTAATTCAACACTAGTTAAAAATCCTAAACCAGATTTTATTTTGTCACTTAAAAAATCATCATCTTTATTAATTCTAGGATAAAAGTTAATATTAAATCCCATTAGAAAAACATAATTACTATCTTTGAAATCATCATCTAAATCACAACACTCTATTGCTTTATCATAAATATCTTCCTCAAGTTTAGTATCTTTAAAATCATTTATAATTAAATTCTTTCTAACCATTTTATCTTTAACTAAAACAGATTTATTTACAATACTAATTAAATCATTAACATTCTGATATTTCTCACTTAATAAATTAATATTATCTTTTATCTCCATTTTATCATAATTTTTAATAAATTCTTGAGCTATAAAGGTACTATAAAAAGCATTATTAAACTTTATATTTACCGGAATATTATATATATCAAAAATTCTTTTAACTACATTTTTATAATCTTCATCAATAATAATTTTAATATCACAAATATTAATACCTTTTTCTAATAATTCACATATTTTGTAAGCGACAAATGAAACTTCTTCCTCCATTGTTTTAGCTTCATAAACCTTAGGGTAAAAAAATCTTTCTTCTCTATTTTTATATATAACATTATTAAAATTACTTAATATAATCTTTTCTTCATTAGTTAAATTATAATAACCATATACTATAATCTTTTTATCTTTAATATATTCTTTAAAATTATCATCTTTAATTAATAAATTATTATCTTCTAATTCTTTTTTTAAATTTTGCAAAAACTTAATCTTATCATTTTTTAAATCTTTTAAAAAATACATATTCCGAAAATAAGTCTTTGCAATATTAACATTTATTTTAAATTTCTTTATTAAATATTCTAGTCCTCTATAATCATAATCAAAATATAATTTCTTTTTTAAAAAATTAAAACTATAAAATTTAATATTAAGGAGTAATTTATTTTTACTAATCTTTTTTAAAATCATTTTTTTATTACTATTATTTGTAATAATTATTATTTCTTCTTTCAAAATAAATCACTTCCTTATCCAATTATCTGATATAAATATAGTAACATGTCAAACGAATTTTAGCAATTAATTACCTACTATATTAATCTTTATTTTTTTAAATTTTAAAATTTAAAAAGTTACAAACTATTTATTTTCTATTAAATTATCCTGTTTTTGACTTAATTTATCTATACCCACAATATTTTTATCACTTACTAATATTGCCAATTCTTTTCTTGCTGTCTGGTTTAATTTCTCTATTCTTATTTACGTTCAATATTATTTCAATCATGCTAGCATTTAAAACTTCAAGGTTACTTAAAACTATTAAATGTAGTATATCTGCATAGTCTCTTATATTACCATCTAAATTAGGATTTTTATCTCTCCATTGTTTTGCTGTCATCCCAAATAAAGCAACATTTATTACATCAGCTTCACTAGCATATATAAAGTTTTTTTGTCTATCTGTTATCTTAGGAACTATATTTTCTTTTATACTATCAGTATGAATTCTATAATTTGTTTTAGATAAACTTCTTCTAACAGACCACTCAATTTTCTTTTGATAACTTTCATTATGTTTTAATCTTTCAAATTCTTGTATTAAATATAACTTAAATGCAGTATCAATCCAAGAAGCAAATTCTAAAGCAATATCTGGATGAGCAAAAGTTCCACCATCATACTTTCCTCTTTTACTAATAAAACCTTTAGCATTTGTCATACTAATCCATCTAGATGGACTCATAGTAAATGCTTGATTTGCAGAATCATTTTTAAACTCGCGAGATTCCGCTAGTTTAAAATCTTCATTAAATAATTCTTCCCAAAGACAATAAAAGTCAAATGAACTTTTATTACTCATCCACTTTATAATAACATCTCCTGGATTATTAGAATTTTTATATTTTGCTAAATCAGTTAATGAAATATAATCAACATTATTTATTCTAATTATATTAATTAAATTATCTTTAACAATCATTGTTGTTTTAATTTTATTATTCATATTCTTACACCTTTAAACTTAACTAAAATTACAAATACATATTACCACACAAATGTACGTATGTCAAATTTTTATTTATGATATAAAAAAAACAAACTCAGAATCTACTAAGTTTGTTATATACAAAATGGCGCTCGTTGTAGGACTCGAACCTACGACCTAACGGTTAACAGCCGTGCGCTCTACCGACTGAGCTAAACGAGCAGTACTACTAAAGTATATTAAATATTATG
>CAPZYV010000064.1 GCA_948750805.1 uncultured Bacilli bacterium
TAAAACCGTTTTTGTAGATGTAAAGGGTGCGGTAAATGCACCTGGTGTCTATGAATTAGATAATGGTAAAAGAGTAATTGATGCAATAAATCTAGCAGGCGGATTATCTGATAATGCTAATACCATTAACTTAAATCTTAGTAAGAAGCTTACGGATGAGATGTATATTGTAGTTTATACTAAAAATGAAATAGCAGAGTATAAAAAGAATAATAATGCAAAAGAAATTTCATGTGCATCAAATGAATGTGTGTGTCCTGATACAAACAATTCGGCTTGTATAAAAAGTTCTAGTAGTAAAAGTTCATCATCTTCTAGTAATAATAGTAATGAGAAAACTAATTCTAAGGTATCTATTAATTCGGCTAATCAAGAAGAATTAATGACACTTTCTGGAATAGGAGAATCTAAAGCTAATGCCATAATAAGTTATAGACAAGAAAATGGTGAATTTAAAACCATAGAAGACATAAAAAATGTTTCTGGTATTGGTGATGCAGTATATGAAAAAATAAAAAATAACATTACTTTATAATGAAGTTAAAGATAAAAGTAATATTATTAATTGTTTTAATAATTTCTTTATTTAGAGTAAGTTTTATTTTATTAAATGATAAAAACATTTATCATGAAACAAAAAAAGATGTAAAAGGGGTAATAACGTATATAAAAAAAGATAACGATAAAATAGTTTTTGATATAAAGTCAGATAATAAATATAGAATAACTACTTATAATAAGTTTAACTATAATTTAGGAGATAAGTTGTTAGTAAGTGGAGTTTTTATAAATCCCAGTGATAATACAGTATTTAATCTTTTTAATTATAGAAAGTATTTGCTATCAAAAAACATAAAAGAAATAAGTAATAATCCTAAAATAGAACTTATTTCTAAAAATAAAAACATATTGTACTTATTAAAAAATAAAATGATAAAACACATAGAAAAGTATAAGACAAGGAAGTATCTTAAAGCTTTCGTAATGGGTGATACATCAGATTTTGAAGAAGATATAAAAGAATCTTATAGAAGTGTAGGTATAAGTCATCTTCTTGCAATATCTGGTATGCACGTTGGAGTATTCTTACTGATTTTAAATTTTTTGTTAAAGAAAGTAAAGTATAAATATATTATTGTTTTTATGTTTCTATTATTATTTCTTTTTATAACTAATTTTTCAGAATCTCTTATGCGATGCACGTTATTTATGTTTTTAAATCATTTGAATAAAAAGTTTAAATTAAAGATAGATAATATTTATGTAATCATATTAACTGGATCTATTTTACTTTTAATTAATCCATATTTAATATATAGCGTAGGGTTTTTGTTTTCGGTAATAATTACTTTCTTTATAATTTTATCTAGAAAACTTTTAGAAAACAAAAGCTATTTTAGAAAAACACTTATTATATCAGTAATATGTTTTTTAGCATCTATTCCTATTCTTACTTATTATTTTTTTAGCATTAATTTACTTACTCCAATATTTAATTTATTATTTGTACCAATTGTTTCTTTTATAATTTTTCCACTTGGTTTAATTACTTTTATATTTCCATTTTTTGATAATTTATATTTTTTTATATTAAATATATTTGAATATTTAGTATTGGTAATGAGCAAAATAAAAATATTATCTTTTGTGATTGCAAAACCAAGTATTTACATATTTATTTTATATTATTTATTTTTATACTTAAGTATTAAAGTAAATGAAAAGTATATATTATTCTTTGTAGTAGTATTAATATTTAATATAAATGCTAAGTTCTTTATTTTAGATCCAGAAATTATATTTTTAGATGTTGGTCAAGGAGATAGCACGGTTATTATATTACCACAGGGAAAAACGATATTAGTGGATACTGGTGGAATCTTTATGAGTAATTCTTCCGTAGTTAAAAATAAAACCATTCCATATTTAAATTCTAGAGGTATAAACAATATTGATTTACTTATTTTAACGCATGGTGATTATGATCATATGGGAGAAGCTAAAACATTGCTTGATAATATAAAAGTAGGTAAGGTTTTAATAAATAAAGGAGATATAAATAAATTAGAGGAAGATATTTTAAATTATAATAATGCCAAAATTGTAGATAATAATTATGTTATCGATAATCATGAATTATTATTTTTAAATGATAAAATTTATGATAATGAAAATAGTAATAGTATAGTTACGTATCTTAATATAAAAAATAATAATATATTATTAATGGGTGATGCAGATAAAATAGTAGAAAATAACATAATTAATGAGTATAATTTACCAAAAATGGATATATTAAAAGTAGGCCATCATGGTTCTAATACCAGTAGTGATATTAATTTTATAAAAAATACTGATCCTGTTTATTCGGTTATATCAGTAGGAAAAAATAATAGGTATGGCCATCCTAATAAAACTGTTTTAGATACGCTTAAATATTCTAATATACTAAGAACTGATAAAAATGGGAGTATTAGATTCATATTTAAGCAAAATATGGTTAACAAAATTGATTGTAAGCCATATATTATTGTAGAACGCTGATGCATGATAAAGCGTTTTTAGATAGATTTAGAGAAACTAAAAAAGAGAAGACTTAGTTTCTCTTTTTGTTTTTTTAAAATTTTCTATATAATCCAATAGCTTTACCTAAGATAGTACAGTTAGGCAATATGATGGGCTTCATTGTATCATTTTCAGGTTGTAATCTTATATGTGTAGCTTCTTTATAAAAAGTTTTTAAAGTAACTTCGTTTTCCATTGTCATTGCAACAACGATATCACCATTTCTAGCTACGTTTTGTCTTTGAACTATTACTATATCTCCATCAAAGATACCAGCGTTAATCATACTTTCACCACTTACTTTTAAAGTAAATACTTCTTCTTTACTTGGAATCAAATAAGTAGGTAAACTAAAGTATTCATCTGGCGTTTCTATTGCTTCAATAGGTGAACCAGCAGTTATTTTACCAAGAAGTGGTACGTCCACAACTGAATCATTTAAATATTCATTATTACCAACTATTTCTAAAGATCTATACTTTGAATTAGTCTTTTTTATGTATCCTTTTGATTCTAGTGCAGTTATGTGTGACTGTATCGTAGCAGGTGAGTTTAATCCTAAAGCAGAACCGATTTCTCTTACCGCAGGTGGGTATCCATGATTTGCAACATAACTTTTTATATAATCTAATACGTCTTTTTGTCTGTTTGTAAGTTTTTCCATAATGCCTCCCTTTTAATTACATTTTTATAATACCACACTTACTTTACATTGTCAAACATTTGTTCAGATTTTATATTGACACATACGTTTGTTCGTGATAAGATTTAATTGTAAATAAACGAAGTAAAAGAAGGAGTGAGTATTATGAAATTTTTAAAAGAATATAAAGGAGTAGCGCTTGTGTATTTAATTATTACCCTTGTAAATGTAGTATTCATTATTAATTATGAAAAGCCATCAGATAATATAAAACAAGTATCTAGCGAAAGAAATGTTGTAGCAAATGCATAATAATTTAATTGATAAATAATCTTTTTTGCCTTATAATAAATTTATAAGATAGAAAGGGTTATTTATATGAATGATGAAAAAATAATTAGTGCGATAAAAGCACTTTCGGTAGCGGAAATATCTAAAGCTAAAAGTGGTCATCCTGGTATAGCTTTAGGGGCTGCACCTATTTTATACACTTTATATAGTAGGCATATGAACATAGACGTAACTAATGACAAGTGGATAAACAAAGATAGATTTATAATGTCTGCGGGCCATGGTTCAGCTCTTTTATATGCAACGCTTTATATGTCAGGGTTTGATTTATCAATTAGCGATTTAAAAAACTTTAGGCAAATAGATTCTATTACTCCAGGTCATCCTGAATTTGGTGTTACTAAAGGAGTAGACTCATCAACTGGACCTTTGGGTCAAGGAATAGCAACAGCAGTTGGTATTGCATCAGCAGAAAAATATTTAAAAGAAAAGTTTGATAACCTTTTGGATTATAACACGTACGTGTTATGTGGAGAAGGAGACTTAATGGAAGGTGTAACTTACGAAGCATGTTCTTTGGCCGGAAACTTAAAACTTGGTAATTTAATAGTTTTATATGATTCTAATAGTGTTACTTTAGATGGTGATTTAAACAAAAGTTTTAGTGAAGATGTTTTAAAAAGATTTGATTCTATGGGTTGGCATACCGATAAAGTACTAGATGGAAATAATTGGATGTTAATAGACATGGCAATTAGCAAGGCCAAGAGAATAACAGATAAACCATCATTCATAGAAATAAAAACAACCATAGGTAAAGATTCTTTACTTCAAGGAACTAATAAAGTTCATGGAAATCCATTAACTAAAGAAGATATAAGACAATTAAAAGAAAAATTAAAACTGGACAAAGACTTATTTTCGAATATAGCATCACTTAGAAAAGAAATGTCAAACTTCATAAGAATAAGGGTTTCTCATGATAAAAAAACATGGGATACAAAGTATAATGCATACATAAATTCTTGTGATGAAAAGACAAAAAGATTTTTAGAATCGTTAAGTGAAGATAAAAGATATGATATAACAAGATTATTTAAAGCTGAAATCTTTGATGATGATGAATTAAGAAACATAAACGGTAAGGTAATGAATATCATCGCGGATAATTATCCAGCTTTCCTAGGTGGTAGTGCAGACCTTTCATCATCAACTAAAACTTATTTAAATAACTTTGGTGACTTTTCTAAAGACAATTATAGTGGCAAAAACTTTTGGTTTGGAGTAAGAGAACATGCTATGGGAGCGTTTATAAACGGTTTAGCTCTTTCTGGATTAAGACCTTTTGCATCAACTTTTTTAGCGTTTTCTGATTACCAAAAACCATCTATTAGAATGGCTAGCTTAATGAACTTACCAAGTACATTTGTATTTACTCATGACTCTGTTATGATAGGTGAAGATGGACCAACTCATCAGCCTATAGAACAATTACCAATGCTTAGAAGTATTCCTAATCACTATGTTTATAGACCATGTGATGCTAACGAAATAATTGGTTCATGGCAAACAATTCTTAATAATGATAAGCCATCTTCTATAGTTCTTTCTAGAAGTAAATGCAAGAATTTAGATGTAACTGATCCTTTAAGTGTAAAAAAAGGAGCTTACATAATTAGAAAGGAAAAGAAGAAGTTATTTGGAATAATAATTGCAACGGGAAGTGAAGTATCACTTGCACTTGATATAGCAGAAAAACTATCTTTAAAAGGAATGGAAATAAGAGTTGTTTCAATGCCTTGTATGGAACTTTTTGAAGAGCAATCTAAAAATTACCAAGAGGAAGTCCTTCCAATAGGATATAAAACCTTTGTAATAGAAAGAGCATCTAAATTTGGATGGCATAAATATGTTTACAATGATAAATACATTATGGGATTAGATGAATTTGGATATTCAGGTAAAGTAGAAGATGTTTTAGCTAAGTTAAAATTAGATGATGAAACTATAACTAAAAGAATAGAAAAATTATTAAAGTAATAAAATGTCTAAA
>CAPZYV010000065.1 GCA_948750805.1 uncultured Bacilli bacterium
ATTATACATAATTTCAATTAAATATTTATCATTTTTATATTTATTTATTTCAATATAACCTTTAATACCATTATATAAAATATCTTTTGAATAAAAAGCCCTACTATTTATAGTATAACTAAATTCTGTTTTATTATTATAACTAACTATATCAATATATAAATATAACATATACTTATGATTAGATAATATTTCATTATATGTTTTACTAGATTTAATATATAATCCCTTTGGTAAATAATATTTATATCCATTTCTGTTTACATTAGTACTACTTATCTTACTAATTAAAGTTTCATTTATTAATGTATCAATATTACTATCTTTTATCTTAGTACAACCATTAACTAAAAATAATATCATACATAATAGGAATATTTTCTTCATTTAAATCCTCCTACAATTATTAATTATATCCAAAATTAAAAGAAAAATCAATTCATAAACAAAAAAATAAGCAAATGTATAAAAGATTTGCTTATTATAATTCTATTTTCTATTTTTCTCACGTTTTAAAATACCCGATATTCTTAAATTAATAACTGACATTAAGTAATCTTTATCCTCATATTCTGTTATGAGAATTCCATCATCTGTTATCATAGTAACATTTTGTTCTTTAGCTATTCTAACATTATTATTGCTATCTAAATAAATAATACGTGCTTCGCCATCAACATTAATTCTATAAATTGCTGAAATTAGATTTTGATATTCACGTGCCATAAGTCCCACATACTCACCATTAGCAATTAATCCATCTAATGGAACAAAAAGCTCGTCCAATTCTTCCCTTGTAATTTGTTCACGATAAACAACACCTACTACTAACCACACACTAGTAATATAAAGAATACCATTTTCTTCTTCTAAAACAAATAAATTATCTTCATCATGTAACCCATCTCGACAATTTCTACTTACATAAAGTTTATTTATCTTATCTATCGCTATTTTATTTCCATGAACAGCACTTACAATACCATTATCTTCTTCCGAATTTAAAAATGTTACATTATCAAGTAATAATAAACTATCTAAACTAATATCACCATAACTACATTTTAAAAACAACTCTAATATTTTTTGAAAGCAAATAGTTATTTCTTTAATTTTATCACAATCACTTACTGGATTTAAACTAGCTAAAACACTATTATACTTTACAACTATTTTTTGATATAAACCATCAATAATAGGTTTATTTTCTACATAATCCTGATAACATTTAATTTCTTTTTCTAATTTATTCAGACTTTCAAGAATATCACATAGAGATGCTCCACTATCATAATCCTCTTTTATTTTATCAAATTTATCCTCAAAATTAGCTGGTAAAGAAGGTAAAAGATTTTTAATATCTCTAAATTTAGCATTAATTTTATCTACTAACTTAAATAAACTTGCTATTTCTTCATGTAACGCTATAATTACACTATCTAAATCTTGATATTTATTATTTTCAGCTGCTATATTAGCATTATGAACACATGCTACCTGAATTATTTTCCATAAATTATCTGTACAAGTCGCATAATTCCTATACTGAGCTATTTCATTATTTACTCTTTTTTCAAAAATTATTTTTCTACTATATTTATCCTTAAATCTAAGCATTTGCTTATAAAAAGTTTCTACATTACAATTATAATCAATTTCTTCTACAGCATAATCAGAAATATATTCTCTTTCAAAAAAAGTTTCCTTATAACTAGTATATATATTCTTTAAATCTGCTAAAAATGATTTTAGAATATCATCCAACCCTTCTTTGGTATTTTTAAAAAATAGGAAAGAACAAGAAAGTTTTGCATTAGTTTTTACTTTCTCTAATAAATCCTTATCACTAATAGTAGCTTTAATCCAATAAGAGTTAATTTTATTTTCTATTTCTACTTTATACTTCACTAAATCAAAATAAGCTCCATTTCTCTTCTTTAGGTCTCTAAAGAAAACAAACGCAGCATTTATTTCTTTTAATGTTTCTTGTGCCACTTTTTGTTCTTCTTCGCTTTTACCAACAAAATTTGACTCATGATATTTTTTAGCTAAAGTTTTATGATTTTTATCTAAATCATCATCGGTAAAACCTTCGCTTAAACCTAATATTTTTAAAGCCTTATCATAAGTCATAACATTTGTTCCTGACATAATAATCCCCCTTTTTTGCAAAATATACTACTATTTTTTTAATAGAATGTCAAGTATAATCAATAAAAAAAGAGCTTAATTATAAATACTCTTTAAACTCTTCTCTATTATGTTCTTCTGTAGCTAATAATCTTTTGGCTAATTCTACAATCTCAGGGTCTTTATCTTGATATTCATTAAGTTTTTCTTGAATAGCAATAACGCCCTTTTCATTGCCTTCCATCATTAATTTAACAATATTTTTATCATCTTTATTAATAGTCATTGCTTCGCTCATAACTTTACTACTAAGTTTTTTAAGAGCACTTATTTCCTCTTCTTTAGCTCCGTATTTAAGTAATATTTTTTTAGCATCACTACAGAATTCTTCGTATTCACACCTTTGTTCACTAATAAGTTTAGCAATTCTTTCATCTTCCACTTTGTCTATTACTGTATCAATACCAATTAAACCCATCTGTGCATTTTGATATATTAAATTTAAAAATATAATATTATCATTTTGTTTTTCTTTCATTAAAAATCACCCATTATTATTATGAGTGAATTTAAATTTTTTATACTTCTTGTACAACCGCAATAATCATTGGTTTACACTCAGTTTCTTCATATAAATATTTTGAAAGTTCATCTCTAATCTCTGTCTTAATTTTATTATAATCAACAAAGTTAGGTGTAATATTACGTTCAATGATACCTGCACAAATCTTTTTAATTTCTTTAATCATTTCGCCACTATCTTTTATATAAATAAATCCTCTAGTAGTTACTTCTGGTCCAACTAATAAAACTTTATCTTGTTTTGAAATGGTCGCACTTATTAAAACTATCCCATTTTCACTTAACATTTCACGGTCTTTAATAACAAGTTCTCCTACATCATCACTAGATTTACCATCAATTAAGCAATCACTTACTTTAATTTTCTCACATTTAGGTGATAATTCACCATTTATAAATTCAATAATTTCTCCATTTTGTTTTAAAATAATATTTTCATTTGGAACTCCTAAAGAACTTGCTAAATCTGCATTACCAACCATATAACGATATTCACCCTTTACAGGCATATAATATTTTGGTTGCATTAACTTTATCATTTGCATTAAATCTTCACTTGAAGCATGATGTAATATAGTTCTATCACTTGGCATATTAACAATTTCACAACCAAATTCTGCCAAATCATTTTCGAGTCTAACTAAAGATTTTTCATTACTATCATATCTAGGTTCCGAAAACACTATTGTATCATTACTTTTTAAACGAATAAATTTATCATATCCATTATAAATTTTTTGCATAGCAGCATAAGGACTAGATTTATCATCACATATAAGTAAAATAGTATTACTATCATTTATATTAGATAAATCTCCTAATGTATCTAATGGAACTGTTAAATATCCTTCTTTTATTCCAAAATTAACCATATTTTGTAATCTCTTACCCATAATTACAATTTTACGGTGAGAATTTAAAGATGCATTAAATATTTCTTGAATCGTATAAAGATGAGTTGGTAAAACCATAAACATAATTCTGCCTTCAGCATCCTTTATAGATTTTTTAAAAACATCTACTAATTTATGATTAGGTGAAGTATGTCCAATATTTTCACTAAATACTGATTCACAAAGTAAACATAAAACTCCTTGTTTTCCCACATAAGCAATTTTACCTAAATCCATATCATAAGCACCCATCATAGTTGGGTCAAATAAGAAATCGCCTGTATAACATATTGCCCCGTCTTTTGTATTAATAACATACATAACTGCATCTGGTGAGCTATGAGAAACACTTATAGGAAAAATACTTATATGGCCAAAATTCATTTTTTTATGAGCTTTAATTTCAATTATATTATCTTTATTAACACCCATTTCCATTAACACATATTTTGTAAACTTAGTTGCAAACACTTTTAAATTAGGAATAACTGATAAAAGGTCGGCAGTTGCTCCCATATTTTCATAATGTCCATGAGTTATAAAAAGACCTTTTATTCTTTTTTGATTTTTAACTAAATAAGTGAAGTCTGGAATAATATAATCTATACCTAGCATATTTCCACTAGCATATTTAAGTCCACAATCAAATACAAAAATATCTTTATCTATTTCTACACAATAAATGTTTTTACCGTTTTCATCAAGTCCACCCAGACTAAAAATTTTTATTTTACTCAATTCAATCAACTCCAATTCATAATAATTATTAAATAAATAAAAAAAGTTTTAAGGCAAGTTCAATTATACCAAAAAACTTTAAATAATACAAGCCATAAACATTTTAATTGCTTCAACTTACAATATACGGCTCGGACATCGTTCCATTTCCAGTAAACGTTAAATCAGCTTTCAAATTTATTACGGGACGCACACCAATCGTAACATCTGCAAGCCAATTATATAGTTGGCCATTAGAAGAAACACCATACATGCTAGCAGCTGAACTCCTAAATAAATATGGCGACATAGTCCAATAATGTTGTCCGTTATACAAATAATATCCATAATTGACAGTTCCAATTCGCCCTCCAGCCATAGAAACTTCATCAGCGCTTATTAATCCGATTGGATATGTTAAGCTTTTATTTCCTTTTGTTGAACTACTTACTGTATATAAATCACTTTCATTTTCACAGGTTAGTATTGGTGATATTTTACTATTTTCTAGTCTAAAATATGCACCGTAATATGTTATAGTTCTTCCTGTACCTCCTGAACCATTACTAGAATCAGCACTCGTACTTGGTGTTCTATCGCCACAAAATCCAGCATTTGTATCTATTTTATTTGTATAATTTGAAAGAGCACTTTTATACCATGTCTCCAACCCGGATAAGGCATTTGATTTTGTTCCGAGTCCATGCACTTCACCACTAGTATATTTAAACCCGACATACATATTGTCATTTTGCTTTACATTAAAATTTTGTTTTTTTAATGCTATACTATCTGGCGTATTAGTTCCATTTGCATTTGCACTTATTCCATCAAAGATTAATCTTATACTGCCATCGCCATTTATTCGGATAATTCTCCACCATAAATTAGCAAATTTCACATAGTTGTTTGTTACTCCTCCTCTAAAGTAATAACTTATTCCATCACTATCATTTGCTTGATAGATTCCAGAATATGCTTCTCCACAATTACTTCCATTATTTGTTCCTGCGACACAACTCGTTATATTAAAATCTGGTGTATCTAAGTTTACTTCAATTGTTCCTAATGCGGTTTTTACTTTCTTCGTTC
>CAPZYV010000066.1 GCA_948750805.1 uncultured Bacilli bacterium
ATTTATATGAAGTTTATATAGGACAAGATGGAGGAGTAAAAGCAAATGCAAATTCTTATGGATTATTTTCATATTTAACAAAAGTAACATCAATAGATTTAAGTAGTTTTGATACATCTAATGTAACAAATATGAATAGAATGTTTAATTCAACAGGACTTACAAGTCTAGATTTACGCAACTTTGATACTTCAAAAGTAACAACTATGAGTTATATGTTTGCTGCTAGCAGAAAATTGGCTGATTTAAATATAAGTAGCTTTGATACCTCAAATGTCATAAATATGGATAGAATGTTTAATTCAACAGGACTTACAAGTCTAGATTTGAGCCACTTTGATACTTCAAAAGTGACAAATATGGGGTTTATGTTTACTGCTAGCGCGAGCCTAACTGATATAAATATAAGTAGCTTTGATACATCTAATGTAACAAATATGGGTGGAATGTTTAATTCAATAGGAGTTACAAGTCTAGATTTGAGCCACTTTGATACTTCAAAAGTGACAAATATGGGTTTTATGTTTACTGCTAGCGCGAGCCTGACTGATATAAATATAAGTAGCTTTGATACATCTAATGTAACTACCATGAATACAATGTTTAGTTCAACAGGAGTTACAAGTCTAGATTTGAGTCACTTTAATACCTCAAACGTAACAGATATGTCTGGAATGTTTAATTCATGTTCTAAATTAGCTGATTTAAATATAAGTAACTTTGATACCTCTAATGTAACCAGCATGAATAAAATGTTTTATAATGCAACTTATACAAATTTAGATTTAAGCAGCTTTGACACTTCAAAAGTAACAGATACGTCTAGTATGTTTGAAAAAGGTACTTTTACTAATATAAAATTAAATAAAGCCACATTTAATTCAGTAACTAATTATAAAAATATGTTTAATGAAATTCATTCAATTTCTACAATTTATGTTAAGGATATAGATGCTAAAACATTTATTGAAACAAGATTAAATGATGCTGGCAAAAGTGCTACTGTAACTATAGCTAACGCTTAAAATAATTAGCTATTCATTTAATTTTGGATGCTTAAGCCAAAAAGTTATAAACAATAATGAATCAAGAAGAATCTGAAAATAGATTCTTTTTTTATGAAAATGTTTGCAACTGATTAAATTTAACATAAAAGAATATTTTTCTAATTTTTTAAAACTAAATTTAGACTTATTTACCAAAAATGGTTAATTAAATAAATTTCTTTACATTATAATTAATTAATAATATAATTAATATTAAGGAGTGAACAATTTGAAAAATAATTTAACATTAAAAAGGGTATGTGCTTATTTAATTGATTATATTATAATTACTTTTATAAGTGCCACATTAGTAAGAGTTTCGTTTATTAATCCTAAGTATGATGAATATATAGATTTATCTAATAAATATACAAATATTTTAACTGATTATAGCGAAAGTAAAATTGATATAAATGAATTATCTCAAAAACAACAGGAATTAAGCTATGATTTAAATAGAACTGGGTATGTGTATATTATTGGAAGTGTAGCAATTTCATTACTTTATTTTGGAGTGTTTGCTTATTTTACTAAAGGCCAAACTTTAGGTAAAAAAATAATGAATATTAAACTTGTAAATGCTCATGATGGAAAAGATTTAAAAATATATCAATATTTTATTAGAGCAATTATTTTAAATGGTATATTACTTAATTTAGTTATTTTAGTAGCAATATGTTTTAATAGAGATACTTATAATTCTATTTTTTACATAAGTAGTAATATAAATACAATTTTAGAAATTCTTATTTTTGTAACAGTAGTTTTAAATGGTCGTGGTATTCATGATTACATTGCAGGTACAAAAGTAATTAGTACTAAAGGAGTAATAGAGAATCATAATGAAATAAAAAATGAGGTAATAGAACCTCCAAAAAAACAAAAAGTAATTAAAGAAAAAAAGGTAAATAATGATTCAATATAATATTAATAAAAACATATTACCTATAAGATTTATTGATATTTTATGTATATTATGTTCAGGAGAATTTTTAATACGGTTTATAAACTATCAACAATTATTAAAATATATTGGTGATTGTAAAAAAGCTAATTTGTTTTCAGAAATAGTTGGAAATATTTCTGTGTTAGAAAATGGTTATAGTCCAGAACTAGTAGATGCTATAAATAGTGCCAGATTAAAACAAAAATTAACTATTTGCTCAGGTTATATTGAAATATTAGATATGGATAAAGAAGTAAGAAAAAGAATTATTGAACAAGATATTGAAGATATTGATTTTATGCGTTCATTTTTAGATAGTTATTTTAACCAAGTTCAAGGAGAAAAACTAGGAGCACGATTTGAAATGGAAAGATTTATTAATGATGGTCGTATTAAAGAAGTTCCTAGATAATTATTTAGAGTAAAAATACTCTTTTTTTCTTGACCTTTACCTTAGGTTATACTCTATAATGATATTATGAAAGGAGTTTATATGCAAATACATGAAGTTGAAACCAAAGTTGGTTTAACTAAAAAGAGCATTAGGTATTATGAAGAAGAGGGGTTATTAAATCCCAAACGTAATAGTTCGAATGATTATCGTGATTATACCGAAGAAGATATTCATACATTAAAACTAATTAAATTTTTAAGAAATTTAAATGTTTCAATTAATGATATTAAAAAGCTAAAAAATAATGAACTTTCTTTAGAACAATGTATGAAAGAAAGAATTTCTAAAATTAATAATGAAGAACATAATTTAGAAAAAATAAAAAATATGTGTTCAGAAATAATTATGAGTAAAGCTAGTTATTTTGATATTGATATTACAAAATATTCTCTTGCCATGAATATCCTTAATAAGGAGGGATTTACTATGAAAGATGTCAGTAAAAAACATATGCACAAAATATTAGGAGCTATTTTATCTAGTATTAGTTTTAGTGCTATATTTATATTTTTAATAGGTATAATATCTTACTTTTATTTTACAGAAAATGAAGGAATGCCTATAGCAATTTATTTGTTTATAATATTGATATTAGGATTTCCTGTATTAAGTATTATTGTTAATTTATTTAGAAGAATCAGAGAAATTAAAGGAGGAGAAGAAGATGAAGCTAGTAAATATTGATTATATACCAGGATATGAAATAACTGAAAGTTTAGGTTTAGTTAAAGGAGCTATAGTACAATCTAAAAATATAGGACGTGATTTTATGGCAGGCATGAAAACCATAGTAGGTGGCGAAATAGTAGGGTATACGGAAATGCTTACAACAGCCAGACAAATAGCTACTAAAAGAATGGTTGATGATGCTGAAAGTTTAGGTGCTGATGCTATCATAAATATACGTTATGGTTCCTCATCAGTTATGAGTGGCGCTGCTGAAGTTATAGCTTATGGTACAGCTGTAAAAATTACAAAAAAATAGTATTAGTTAATTCCTAATACTTTTTTATTTACTATTATATTTATTTTTTTGCTTTACTCTAATTAAAGCATCATTAGATAAGCATCCTTCACAAGAACTGATAGGACAACCTCCACCACAAATATCTAATGATTCACAAGACTGGCAATCACTTCTTAAATATTCTTTACTTCTAAATAATTGCAGAGAAGGAGAGTTGTTCCAAATTTCATTAACAGGTGTCTTTAAAACATTTCCTAAACTGTAATCACTTGCAACAGCACATCTATATAAATTGCCATACATATCCATTGAAGCAGTGCCGTATCCCCAGTCACATTTAGCTATTAGATAGTGATATTCTTCTGGTATTATACAAAAGGGATAGGCATCAACTGGTACAGCTTCAACCCCTAAATCATCATTTATTCTTTTGATTTGTTCAAAAGCAATAATTAGTTCATCTGGCCCAATCATAAATTCGTTTTTTCCATCAGCTCTTCCATAAGCACCAATTCTCTGAATCATCATGTAATTAGGAGTTAAACCAGCATTCATAACACTTTCAATACTATTATAAAGTTCATTATAATTGTGAGGCATAATATTCATAATAATGCCTAATTGCTGTTCCTCTTTTTTATGAGCTAAATATTCTTTTAAATTGGTTAAAGCTAATCTATGAGCTCCCGATACTTTACAAAAATTATCATGAATACTTTCTGTTGGTCCATGTAAAGTCCATTCAAGTGAATCTACAAAAGGTGTTATTTCTGCAACTGAAGAATTTTTATATTTATGAGTATTAGATAAAATAGATACTTTAAAGCCTAACTCATGTAAATATTCTAATAATTCCTTTATTTTAGAATATTCTGCTGGGTCGCCACCAACTAAACAAATTTCATTTACGTGTGCTTTTCTAAATTCTAGTGCAGCACTTTTTAGTACTTCAATATTTCCTTCACAAAATGTAAAAGTATCCCCATGATAACACATGGCACATTTATGTGTACATTCGTTAGTAATATGCATTGCTACATAATTTAATTGATAAGTCATAGTATACCCCCTTAAATTTAGTTATATAATAACATTGTCTGCTTTAAAAGTCAAATTTAGAACTGCTCTACGACTAATTCATTTCCATCTTCATCATAGATAGTTGAATCAGCATCATTCATATATAAAATTTGAAAATTAGGATTATCAAGAGTATAACCAGCTTCTATAGCCCAATCAAATTCTTCTAATATCGCTTTTTTTGCTTCCATATTATTACTGTCATCAATTAGTTTACAATTAATTCTTATCCAATTTACATTATCATAAGCAACAATACAAATATTATTATTTTTTGCAATTTGTTTAGATACATTTTTTTCTTTGTTGGTTAAAACATAAATCTTTCCATCAAATAAAACAGGGTCGCCAAATGGTCTTAAACTAGGTTTATCTCCATTTAATGTTGCAACATAGTTTACTTGTGTTTTATTTTTTAAAAAATAAAAAGTCTCTTTCATATCATTTCCTCATTTCTAACTTTATTATATTAAATTAATTTTAATTTTACAATAATAAAAAAACAACTAATTATAAGCTGTTTTAGATGAGTTTCTATTCCTTTTATATTGATTATTTAGTTCATCATGAATTTGTAAAGTAACATCAAATAAATTGAGTGGTTGAAAATATTGTTCTGTAGGAATATTTTCCACATGTTCTTCTTCACCAGAAACACTCACAACTTTTACTTCATGTAACGATTTTTTATATTCTCTTTCTTCCCATGGTACAATATAAGCATAACCCACCGTAACTCTTTTTCCTTGCTCTTGAGATATCTTTCTTGCCATATCTTTAAGAGTTTCTAACTCTTTATCTTCTTCAATAAATGAACTATATAAAATAATTAAATCTGGATTATCTAAAGTAGGATGTCCCATGTTTTCTCTATTTTTAATATAGG
>CAPZYV010000067.1:0-344 GCA_948750805.1 uncultured Bacilli bacterium
ATTAAATGGTAATATTCCCTTAGAACCAAGTAATATCAAACAAATTACTGGAATTAAAGTAGTAATAGTTGTATAAATGGCTCTGTTAAATGTTTCAGAAATACTTTTATTAACCACTTCTTTTAACTCACTTGAAGTAAGCTTTTTCTTAAATGGAGCCATGTTTTCTCTTATTCTATCAAATACAACTATCGTATTATTAATTGAGTAACCAACAATTGTAAGAATTGCTGCAATAAATATTACATTTACTTCTATTTTAAATAACGCAAATAATATAATTACGAATAATACGTCGTGAGCAAGCGCTAAAATAGATGATATTGCATAACTAAATTTAAACC
>CAPZYV010000067.1:354-5311 GCA_948750805.1 uncultured Bacilli bacterium
ACAGAATATATTGCGTTTTTAACAAGTTCTTGTTTAACAATGTTAGTTACAACGTTAATTTCAGATTTAGCATTATACTTTTCTTCAAAGTGATTATTTACTTTATTTATGCCTTCTTCTTTTAATTCGTTATTTAATCTTACATATATTTCGTTATTTTCTTGTTTGTTAACAGAAATAACTTTATACCCCATATCTTCTAAATCTTTTTTTACTTCACTTACCTTCATGTTATCAGCACTTAAAGTTATGTCAGATCCTGATCTAAAATCAATACCTAAATTTAGACCATTAATACATAAATAAATAACACCAATTACTAAATATATTATAGTTACAGTAAAACATTTTTTAATTAAGCTAATTGAATCAATGTTTACTTTCTTAGTTTCTTTTTTATTTTTCTTTTCAAATCTTATAAATGCATTTGGCTTTTTATCAAATGTCTTTGTATTAACAAATGCTTTTAACACTTTTCTATTAATAAATACCATTATAAACATAGTTGCAAAAATAGTTATCATAAGCATTGTTGCGAAACCTTTAATAGAGCTTTCGCCAAAAATAAACAATACGATTGCGACAATTAAAGTTGTAACATTAGCATCAAAAATAGTACTCCAAGATTCACTATTACCAGCCTCATATGCTGATTTTATGCTTTTACCTTGTATTAATTCTTCTTTTATTCTTTCGTTTGTTACAACGCATGAATCAACTGCCATACCAATACCTAATACCAAAGCAGCAATTCCTGGAAGTGTTAAAACTCCGCCAATAAGCCAGAATATTCCCATTACTAGTAGCATGTATAGTAAAAGATTAATTCCTGATATAAATCCAGAAAATTTATATAAGATTGTCATAAATACAATTACTAAAACCATACCAATAATACCTGCAGTTAAAGTTTTAGATAAAACTCCTTCTCCGTAAGAAGCATTTACGTTTTGAGAAGATATTTCAGATAACTTTGTTGAAATAGAACCAGCATTTATACTAGTTGCTAATTGTTCAGCTTCTTCTTTTTCAAAATTACCAGTTATTATAACGTCACTAGAAAATCCCTGAGATACAGTTGCAGCAGATAAACAAACACTTCCTTCATTACCACAGGTTTCTCCATCTTTATCAAATGAGTTGACACCTTTTTCAAAGTTATACCATATAACCATCATGTTTTTACCAGCTTCTTTTTCACTGATTTCAGTTGTAGCTTCTAAAAATTTTGCTTTATCAGCTACTTGTAGAGATATAGCTGGTTTTCCAGACTCATCATAAGATAATCTAGCCCCTTTAATAACGCTAGAATCCATTAATAACTTATCATCAACATCTCTAAAAGATATATTAGCAACGTTAGATAACGCACGTCTTGCACCTTCTATATCGGTTACACCAGCAAGCTTTACTCTTATTCTATCAGTACCTTCCATTGTTATTTCAGGTTCTGATACACCTAGAGAGTCAACGTTTCTTTTTAAAACGTCATAAGTACTACTCATATCACTTGAAGTAAGTTTTTTACCATCACTTCTTTTAACTTGATATAATACTTCAAATCCACCCTTTAAATCTAATCCAAACTTCATATCATTAAATAGCGGTATATAAACTAAACTAAATAATGCTATTACTACAAAGAATATAAGTATTCTTTTAACAAAACTTTTTTTCATATCTACCATCCTTATAAATATATTCAAACAATGACAATATTTATCATCATTACCAACATTTTCTATTATATAACATATATACTTTAAAATCAAAGACAAAAAGAAAAAAGACTATAATTTTAGTCTTTTTTTACCTATTAATTCTGTGTTCTTATCATCTATGTATTGATAAGGTAAATTTCTTTGCATTAGGCTTAGTTTTTCAATAGTAATTTGCCATAGTTCAATAATAGCCTCAAACAAAATCTCTAGTTGTCTATTGGGTCTATTTGCTTTTTCTTCCTTCATTTTATCAACTATTTCATCTATTTGTGAATCATCTGATTTTGCTCCAATGAATTTCAAGATGATTTCAGCTGAAGTTCTAACAGCATCTTCAAACTCTAAATTTTCGTAAGCATCCATACATTTAGATAATACTTCTTTTACTTCTTCTTTATCTTTTTTATTAACATCAAACTTATTATTCATTATTATATATCCCCCTTTTGTTTGATATTCATATATTTTAACATAAAAAAAAATAATGTCAAGATGTATATAAACGTTCATATACTTTACTATGACTAAATTCAAAAATAACTTACTTATAAAAAATATTATTATTTTACTTATATCTGGTGGAATTGCTAAAGTACTTGGTATGATTGGAAAAATAATTTATACAAGAATAGCTGGTATAAACGTAGTTGGACTATACACCATGATCACACCTACCTTTATGCTTATTATAAGTATTACTCAGTTTAGCTTTCCAATTTCAATTAGTAAGATAAGCGCTGAAGGAAAATACAAAAATAATGATTTAATAAAAACTGCTTATATAATAGGTGCAATAATAAACGTTATATTAATGATAATAGTGCTATTTTCTAGTTCATTTATTGCAAATATGCTTCATAATAAAACACTAGCGCCCGCTATTATGTGTGTTGTATTTATAATTCCATTTATAACTATTTCAAGTATTCAAAGAGGTTTCTTACATGGAAAAGAAGATATGCTACCTGCTTCTATCACAAATGTTACGGAAGAAATAGTTAAGATAGGTCTTATCATAACACTGCTACCACTAGCTATTGCTAAATCCGATATAACCGCGGTTATTTTCATAATATTATTTAACGTAATTACCGAGATAACAAATATTCTTATAATGCAAAGAAGTATAAATAAAAAGTATAAATCTAAAGAAAAAGGATCTTTTAATATAAAAATAGCTAAAGAAATTTTAAGTATATCAACACCTACTACTGCTGTTAGATTAATTTCTTCACTAGGATTTTTTTTAGAACCAATAATACTTACTAATACTTTATTAGCAAGCGGTTTTTCAGCTAATTACATTACATTAGAATACGGCGTTATAAATTCATATATTATACCGCTTCTATCAATTCCTAGTTTCTTTTCTTTATCTATTGCATCTGCCCTACTTCCAAACATAACAAAAGCATACTCTAACAAAAAATATAAAGAGTTTAATAGTAAACTATTAAAACTACTTTTTCTATCAATGTTAGTTGGCGGAGTATGCTTAGCTGTTATATTAATTTTTCCAGAACCGATATTAAAATTAGTATACAATGTTAATTTTGGAATTAATTATATATACTTAATAGGTCCATTCTTTCTTATTTTGTACATGCAGCCTACTTTATCCGTTGCACTACAAGCAATGGGAAAAACAAATAAATTATTTATAACTTCTACTGTTTCTATGATTTTAAAATACAGTGTACTTTACATTTTTGGAAAACTGGGATTTGGCATGAACTCACTTATATTTTCTATAATTACTGGAATTATTATTACAACTAGTATGGTTATATATATTGTTTTAAAGGAAATAAACAAAAAAATATAGTTATTTTCTAATATATAAAGCCATAACTTTGCAAAGCTTTAAGAGTCTTTGGACCAAATTTACCATCTATCTCATCATCATATCTACCGTCTGCTTTTGCTCTTTTTTGAAACTTTATTACCCACTTTTCAAGGTATGGTCCAAATAAATTACCATCCAATACCTTATGTGCTTCTTCTTTTGTTTTATAAAAGTACCCATAAAAATACTCAGCAAAAAAATAACATATTTTTCCTATGTTTTCGTGAGTATCACCACGTTTATAACAAACTTTTCCATTAAAGAAAGAATTATTAGAATTATCTGATTTAGTGTCTTCACTATATAAAAATGTTTCAGGGTTTAAATATTCTCCTGTTGCTAAATCAACTATTGATAAATGAAGGTGTATTCCTGCTGCTTTACCACTCATACCAGTATATCCAAGTAATGTTCCTTTCGATACAACTTGTCCAGTCTTACAGTTGACACTTGATAAATGATAGTGAAGCATTTTTACGTTTATTCTTGGATACTTAACCCAAATAAATTTACCACCTAACTTATCAGTACCACAACTCATAACGGTACCATTTTCTATAGCATATTGCGGTAATTTAACACTATTAGTTCCATAATCAGTACCATTATGGAAAGAACCAGTATAACCACCTTTAGTATTCATTATTTTTCTATTACCAAAACCAGATGTAACATAATGAGTAGCATTTTTAAATATTAAATTAGTTATTTTACTCATCGTCAATTATCTCATAATTTTTATTACTTATATCGTTATTAATAAGTTCCTTTTTATCAGAACTATCCTTATTAAAAAAATAAGTTGCTATCATACCAACTATAAGCATAAAATTATCTCTTCCTATTTTTTCCGTTATTGATAAATAAAAGAACGCTACAAACGTAAGTAGCGTTACTATTGATTTTACTTTAAGTAAATTTATCAACTTAGATATTAATTTTTCTTTCATATCTTATCACTCTCCTTTACATTTGGTAATTCATATAACTTATTAACCATTCTTGTAACCATTCCGTTACCACCTAGTTTATGATAATTTTCATACATTTCTTTAATATTTTCTTTCATATAGCTAGGACAAAAGCCTAATTCTTCTTGCTTATCATATATTCTAATAATTTCGTTTCTTAAAAGAGCAATCATTCCGTTTTTTAGACCTATATACTGTTTAAAAATATATATAATTCCTGACGTGATAGATGTTAATAATATCTCGATCCAATATTTTATTATAAAATCTATCATAATTAGACATTTCTCTTTCAATATTATTAAATACGTTATAGTCAATATAGCCGCCTTAATGCATTTAATGTGGTATAAAATTATGTTTATCTTTAAATAAATTTAATTTTATATCTTCCTTATACCGAAGAAATAATGGTGCTG